>NZ_VHIK01000002.1:0-47354 GCF_006680105.1 Bacillus sp. B4EP4a | reverse complement strand
TTTTCCCGCAGGAGTCTCGCACCTTACTCTCCAATCAACTTTGTTTTAATTATTTACTCAGCTTTAAAATTCGTCCCTGCATGTATTAGGTATTTAAGGAAATTACAGGAATATTCATGCAGGAATGGTATTATTAATTAATGATATAGAAAGGTGTGAAGGAGTTGGATAATTCTTATTTTGTAGGTTGGGGGACATTGGCACTCATAAACGCCGGACTTGCTCAAGGTAAAAATAGAACGGCGTTGAATTGGTTCTTGTTATCATTATTTTTAGGTCCACTCGCTACATTTATACTTTTATTCGCAGAGAAAAGATAAGGCCGTTACTAGTACATAAATGAAAAAACCCGACCTTTATGGGTTCAGACTGAAAATACATTACGAACGTTGATTTTCTCTCCAGGCACTCGCTTTCCCGCAGGAGTCTCGCACACCCGTTCCAATCGTCCCTTTTGTCAAAAAAAGAACCGACCTTTAGGGGCCGGTTTTTTTCTTATTCTTCTTCTGCTTCTTCTTGGTCAAGGAATGTATTTAACATTTCTTCGACAAGATCCCATTCTTCTTCTGTTTCGATCGGTGTAAGTTCACCATCTTTATTATCTTCGCTTGGTACGAATGATGAAGCGTGGATTTCAATTTCTTCCTCGTCATCTTCTGCAGACATCGGATAGTAAAGTACATAAGATTTGTTGAATTTATCTGAATCGAATGTGAAAAGGATTTCGCAAAGCTGCTCGTTTCCGTTTTCATCTACTACTGTAATGTTGTTTTCGCCGTGTTCCATTAGTATTCACCTCATATTGAATTTGTTTGTCTGTCCAAGAATCCTTGCAGAATCATGACAGCTGCCATTTTATCAATGACTTTCTTGCGTTTGCTTCGGCTCACGTCCGCCTCAAGAAGGACACGTTCAGCCGCCATAGTTGTCAACCGTTCATCCCAGAGAAACACCGGCAGCTTGAATTTGTTTTCTAATCGTTTAGCGAAATCTTGGCTGATCTCGCCTCGCGGTCCAACAGTCCCATTCATGTTTTTAGGTAAACCGAGAACAATTTTAGAAACATCATGCTCTTTTATAATTTCATTGAGGCGTTTAAAGCCGAAGTCATTTCCAGCTTCGTTAATTTTGATCGTTTCCAATCCTTGTGCAGTCCAACCCATCGCGTCACTCAGGGCAACGCCGATGGTTTTTGAACCCAAATCAAGTCCCATTGTGCGCATTAGTATTCCTCTCGATGGTTCTTAAGATACGACTTAACCAATTCTTCGATGATTTCATCGCGTTCAAGCTTACGAATAATGTTTCGAGCATCCATATGGCGCGGGATGTAGGCCGGGTCACCAGATAATAGATAACCGACAATCTGGTTTATCGGGTTATAACCTTTTTCCTGAAGTGCAACATATACTTGAGACAATACTTCTTGTACATCTCTTTCGAATGGTTCTTCGGGAAAATTAAATTTCATCGTTTTATCAAAGGAACTCATTAACATGCACCTCTCCTCAGCGTCCAGAATCCACTATTACCTTCATTGTACAACACTTTCCATTGATTATGAAATCGATAAGACCCATTCTTCAACAAAATTAAGTGCTGCATCCAATTTTCCAGGGTCTTTTCCGCCGGCTTGGGCCATATCTGGACGTCCGCCGCCGCCACCGCCGCAACGGGAAGCAACTTCTTTGACCAATTTACCAGCATGGAATCCGCGATCGATGTAATCCTTGGTCACCCCGGCAATCAAATTGACTTTATCGCCTTGGGCCGAACCTAATACGATAATGACAGAATCAAGCTTTTGTTTCAAATCATCTGCCATGGCACGCAGATTATTCATGTCGGTAGCTTGAACCTTTGCCACCAATACTTGAACCCCATTTATGTCTTTTACGTTAGAAACAAGACTGCTTGCTTCGATATTACTTAATTTTGCAGTAAGGCTTTCATTCTCACGATGAAGATCCTTCACTTCAGAAAGTACCGTTTCAATTCTTGAAGGTACGTCTTTCAAGTTTGTTTTCAATTTAGCAGCCGCGTCTTTCAAGACACCGATTTGCTCAGTCATCAATTTGTATGCCCCAGCACCCGTTACCGCTTCTATACGACGAGTCCCTGCACCGATGCCGCTTTCGGAAACGATTTTGAACAAGCCGATTACTGCTGTATTAGGGACATGGACACCACCGCAAAGTTCTAGACTGTAATCACCGATTTGAACGACACGAACAATCTTGCCGTATTTTTCGCCGAACAAGGCCATTGCGCCCATAGCCTTGGCTTCTTCGATGTTTTTATAGTCCGTATTCACTTGTAAGCTTTGCCAAATCTTTTCATTTACAATCGTTTCGATTTGTTCAATCTCTTCCGCCGTTATCTGACCAAAATGAGAGAAGTCGAAGCGAAGGCGCTCAGCCTGTACGAGTGAACCAGCTTGGTTGACATGTGTACCAAGCACATCTTTCAACGCCTGATGCAGAAGATGCGTCGCTGTATGGTTTTTCGTGATATGGATGCGATTTTCTTGATTTAGCGTAGCAACGATATTGGAATCTGCTGTTAAAGTGCCGGCAGTAACTGTTACACGGTGCAGATTTTGGCCATTAGGAGCTTTTTGGACATCATGGACATCAACCTTCACGGATTCACTGGCCATCATTCCTATATCGGCTATTTGTCCGCCGCTTTCCGCGTAGAAAGGAGTCTTGTCCAGTATCACTTGAACTTCTTCTCCTTCTTCTGCCTCCATAACAAGCTCGCCATTTTTGATGATGGCGGCAACTTTCGCTTCGACAGCTACTTGATCATAGCCGACAAATTCACTTTCAACTTTGATATCGCCCAATACCCCGCCTTGAATTTGCATCGAATCCACATCTTGACGCGCTGAACGAGCACGTTCACGCTGTGCATCCATCTCTTTTTCAAATCCGGCTTGATCGACCGTCATGCCTTCTTCTTCTGCATATTCTTCCGTTAACTCAATCGGGAAACCATATGTGTCATATAAACGGAATGCATCACTGCCCGGAATGGTCGTACCGCCTTTTTGCTTTTCCTTTTTAATGACTTCAGAAAGGATGGACAGTCCATCATTTAATGTTTCATGGAAGCGTTCCTCTTCATTTTTGATTACTTTTGCAATGAACTCTTTATTCTTGAGGACTTCAGGGTAGAAGTCTTTCATGATTTCGCCTACGACCGTCACAAGCTCGAACATGAATGGTCGATTGATGTTGATTTGCTTAGCATATCGAACCGCTCTGCGAAGTAAACGGCGCAATACATAACCGCGGCCTTCGTTGGATGGAAGAGCCCCGTCACCTACTGCAAAGGCTACCGTACGAATATGGTCGGCGATGACCTTGAATGCAACATCTTTTTCTGTATCAACACCATACTTCACATCGGAAATCTCTTCGACTGCCCGGATGATTGGCATGAATAAATCTGTATCATAGTTCGTCGCCACATCTTGAACGACGGAAGCCATACGTTCAAGGCCCATGCCTGTATCGATATTCTTCTTTGGAAGCGGTGTGTAAGAACCATCTGGATTATGGTTGAATTGAGAAAACACAAGGTTCCAGACTTCAAGATGTCGTTCATTTTCCCCGCCTGGATATAGTTCCGGATCATTCGGATCATCGCCATATGCCGGTCCGCGGTCATAGAAAATCTCCGTATTCGGGCCGCTTGGACCTTCACCGATATCCCAGAAGTTTTCTTCCAGGCGAATGATCCTTTCAGCAGGAACACCAATTTTCTTATTCCAGAGTTCGAATGCTTCATCATCTTCAGGATGGATCGTCACAGCCAATTTCTCTTTGTCGAACCCAATCCATTTTTCATCCGTCAAAAACTCCCAAGCCCATGTAATGGCTTCTTCTTTGAAGTATTCACCAATGGAGAAGTTTCCGAGCATTTCGAAAAACGTATGATGACGTGCCGTTTTCCCCACGTTTTCAATATCGTTCGTACGGATGGCCTTTTGAGCATTTGTAATCCTTGGATTTTCAGGAATCACCCGTCCATCAAAATATTTCTTTAACGTCGCCACCCCGGAATTGATCCAAAGCAATGATGGATCTTCATGAGGAACCAATGACGCACTCGGTTCGATGTTATGGCCTTTTTCACTAAAAAAATCTAAATACATTTGGCGGATTTGAGCACCAGTTAAATACTTCATATATATCCTCCTTTTAAAATTATGTAATTTTGAGCACACAAAAAACCCCCATCCCAAAAACAGGGACGAGAGTTGACTCGCGGTACCACCCTGATTATGGACGCGGGAATTCACCCAGGCCCATCACCTTCATAAAAGCCTTAACGCGGCATGACGGCAGGTATTAGCTGCTCTCAGGACTAGCTTTCTGCTGCTCTTCACCTGGCAGTCCCTTTCAGCCTAGGGGACCCCTCTCTTTTAGATGGACTTCAGCATACTTCATCCTTCAACGAATTATCTTATGTAATGGATTATATTCACAAGACTTTTATTTGTCAATAAGGGGCGGCTTCTTTCTAAAGTGAACGCGGGCATGAAGTACAAAAACTTTCAACACAGCCAAAATGGGAATCGAAACGACCATGCCCACGATACCGCCTATTTCGCCTCCGGCCAATAATGCAAGCATGATGAACAGCGGATGCATATGGAGGCTTTTACCGACTATTAACGGCGATAGGATATTTCCCTCAAGAAATTGAAGTACGAGCACGATGACCGCGATGATCAACACCATTTTAACTGACATGGTCGCGGCGATGATCACTGCGGGAATGGCCCCAATAATCGGTCCGAAATACGGAATGACATTCGTTATTCCGATTATCGCCCCCAATAGAAGCGGATATTGCATTCCGACTACCCAGAACAGCAGCGAGGAAATCAATCCGATCACGGCACAGACGATGATTTGTCCGCGGATATATCCGCCAAGCGACGCATCCACATCACGAACGAATGCCCGTCCCTGCTTGCGCCACTTCTTCGGAGTCATATACCATGCCATTTTTTTTAAAGCTGTGAAATCTTTCAGGATATAAAAAGCAATGAATGGAATCAACGCAATAAGGAGTATGAAATCAATCATCTTCATTGCATACTCCATCGCCTTTTCAGGTATACGCTTCAGCCAACCTTCAAAAAGGGTGACACCCTCTTCGAATCTTTCATGAATTCCGAACGGCCAGGCCGCCGTCTGATGGTTGAGTTTATCAATTCTGCCCCGGTACTGTTCAACCAGTTCCGGTACGCTTTCCGACAGCTCGCGTACCTGGCTGACCATCACTGGAATACCTTTATACACAGCAAAGCCGATCCCTCCGAAAAACAACAAATAGATGATCGTAATCGAAAGCCAGCGACGCATCCCTTTCTCATTTAAATATTCCACTACAGGGTGCAGCAAGTAACTGATGAACGCACCAATCAAAAAAGGCAGCAGTACCGTCACGCATACAGTGACGGCAGGTCCCCACATGGGCTTAAGTTTCATAAAAATATAGATAACGAAAAATAAGAGCAATAAAAAACCCAGGCGATAAAACCATTTTAAACGAATACTCACAATAAACACCTCCCGCTCATTTATTCTTCGAAAGGCGGAAGGTTTTCATACATAAAAAAGAGTGCCCTCATTAATTCAGGACACCCATTCCTGCTATAATAAAGACTTTAATCTTTTGCGTATTTTCTTCATGTTCCGTTTGACCATCTTCGAGTTCATCAAATCCGAACCCATATTCATTAGAGTATTGCGTGAACGTCTAGCCATTGCAAACACCTCTTCCGTTAATTACATACTGAAGCGGCGGTCATTTTCCTCAAACAAATCGTCCAATGAGCTTAAACTTCCATCTTCCTCGACCTGATGCGTATTAATGAGCCCTTCGGATAGAGTCATTTCAATAAAGCAATTCCAACAATAATATTGATTTACGCCAATCTTCCCGACATCTTTACTGCGGCAATTCGGACATTTTATTTCCAAAATGGACACCTCACTGTTCATAAACTGAAACAATGATGGTATCCTTCCCTACTGCAGGCGGCTGTTTTGATTCTATCACTGTCGACTCAGAGAAAAATCCATCCGTTGTTTCATACGCTATAATCGTGCCCATTTTCTCCTTGAAATATACATCCTGCAGTAAACCAAGTTCTTCGCCCATTTCTGAAAAAAGCATGCGTCCCAATAACTCGTCCTTCGACAGGCAAATGGAATCCGCAGGCACTTTACTTAAGGTTGAATCTTGCTGCCTGATGACGATCCCATCTGGACCGAATGAAGAAATATCGTCAAGTCTCAAATGAAAAGCTCTTTTGAACAATGCTTGTTGATGAATGACCAACCCTGTTACCTGTCCCATTTCAGAAATTGATAAATCGTGAACCGTGCCGATTCTTTCTCCTTTGATTGTAAAAACCGGCATACCTTTCAATAAAGAAAACGTCCGCAAGGTCATCCCGCCTTTCCGAACATTTTTATTATCTCTTTACTGCTGAAAATAGATGTGCTGAAAGGTTTTCCATTGTTGGTGCAACTTCCTTAAAATACAGGGACCATGCATAAAAAAAAGACCGGTTTCCCGGTCAGACCCACTGCTTTACCATCCTCTGCTGGCACCTCCGCCACCGGAACTTCCTCCTCCGCCGCCCCGTGGACCGCCGCTGCCGCCTCCACGGCCGCCGCCTCCTCCGCGACTGATGAATATCAAAAGGATATTGATTAGCGTTTGAAGGAAAAATCCTTTAAAGAACTTGGCATCGAGGATGAATACGATGATGACAATGATGATGATCAGGAAAATCTGTAAACCTGATAGCTGAAAGGATTCTGACTCGGGCTGAACGGAGAGATCCTGATAAAACTCGTCACCTAGGTTGTATTCTTTCGTGACATCGTTATATACGGCCTTATAGGTTTCCGTCAGGGCAACATCATATTTACCCTCTTTCAGCGCAGGGATAGCCACATCATCCAAAATCTGTCCAGATTTTATATCGGTAATGGCCCCTTCCAAACCGTACCCCACTTCAATACGGATTTTCTGTTCTTCCATGGCCAGCACAATGAGGACTCCATTGTTCAGCTCGGCATCCCCAAGCTTGAATGATCTCAATGCCTCGACCGAGTACTCCTCGATTTCGGATCCTTCCATCGAATCAACCGTCAAAACGGAAATTTGTGCCTTTGTGGCATCATCCAATCGTTTCCCAAGTTCGATGAGTTCGGATTTTTCCTGTTCACTCAGGACTCCGGCAAAGTCCTGAACATATATATCCCCAACTGGTTCAGGAATGTTAGGTTGTGCTGCGGCCACGTTTGCTAAACTGAACGTGAGAATGAAGAATAGCGCAAACACAGCGAGTTTTTTCATTATTTATCGCTCCCGAAATCAACCTTCGGCGTTTCTTTTTCTTGATCGGTCACTTCAAAATATGGTTTGGCATCGAACCCGAACGCTCCTGCCATCACATTCTTCGGAAAGCGTTTAATCATTTTATTATAGTTGGTAACTTCATCATTATAGTCTTTTCGGGCTACCGTCAGCCGATTTTCCGTTCCTTCCAAACTATCCATGAGACCCTTAAAGTTCTCATTGGCCTTTAAATCCGGATAGTTCTCGACAACCACCAAAAGCCGGCTCAAGGCCCCGCTCAATTGTTGATCGGCTGCAATCGCATCTTCAGTCGAATTGGCACCAGCCAGCTTCGAGCGTGCATCGCTCACCGCTTTAATGGCTTCCGTTTCATGCGAAGCATAACCCTTAACCGTTTCGACAAGATTCGGAATCAAATCCGCTCTCCGTTTTAATTGGTTATCCACCTGTGACCATTTATTGTCGACGTCTTCACTGGCACTTACAAGGCCGTTGTACGAAGATGCACCAAAAATGACCAGTAAAACGACAACGACTATCCCTATTATCCAACCTTTTTTCATCTAATTCCCCCTACTCTTTCACATATAAGTTATATTCTATAGTTCCACCAAAACTATGAATTTTAAACAAAATTCATCAAATAGAGCTACATAAAATCATATGGCGTGACATTCTCCATCCCGATCATCGGATCAGCATGCATGAGAATATCAAGATAACTTGATTGTTGTTGTACCTCTTCCTTTACCACCGGCATTTCTTCTTCACTCAAAACTTCTTGCAGCTTTTCACGCAAAGTCGTTTTCCGGCGCATCTCATCATTACGCTCGATCCCTAAACGGAATGCATCTTCTTCACCACAAAGGATCAAGAAATTTTTACTGCGGGTAATCGCCGTATACAATAAATTACGGCGGAGCATCCGATAATAACTTTTCACTACAGGCAAAATGACAATCGGGAATTCACTTCCCTGCGACTTATGGATGGAGCAGCAATAGGCATGTGTAATCTGGTTCAAATCCTGTTTCGTGTAAGTCACTTCGATGCCTTCGAACGATATGATTACTTTATCGACATGATCGGTATTTTCTTTAGCGAACAATATGGACACGATTTCACCCATATCGCCATTAAAGACACCCTCCTCTGGCTGGTTCACCAGTTGAAGCACCTTATCTCCCGTTCTGTATATCACATCTCCGAATTTTATTTCCCGCCGCTTTTCATTCACATTGCTATTGAACACTTCCTGAAGCATTTTATTCAGGGCATCAATCCCGGCAGGCCCTCTATACATGGGAGCCAGCACCTGTATATCCTTGGCCGTGAAGCCTTTCGTCCTCGCATTGGCAACCACTTTCTCGATTACTTGGGGGATTTGACCTGTTTGGCAGCGAATGAACGATCGATCTTCTTGCTGTTTCGTGACATCATCCGGAAGCCTTCCTTTTTTGATTTCATGGGCCAATTCAATGATCGATGAGCCATCAGCTTGACGATAAATATGTTCCAGACTGACAGTCGGTACACAATTCGATGCAAGCAAATCCTTTAAAACCTGCCCAGGGCCAACAGATGGCAGCTGATCTTCATCACCAACCAATATCACTTGGACATTTTCCGGCAGAGCTTTAAACAATTGATGGGCCAGCCACGTATCCACCATGGAAACCTCATCGATGATTACGATACGGCCATCCAGCTGATTATCCTCATCATGGGAAAAGCCTTCACTCCCGTTCCACCCAAGCAAACGATGGATCGTAACAGCTGGGAGCCCCGTGGATTCGGCCATGCGTTTCGCTGCACGGCCAGTAGGAGCCGCAAGTACGAATGGAAATGGATCGCTTCCTTCTTTTTTATAATCGTTAATATCCATGGATACACCATGCAGCTCTGCATATAGCTCAACGATGCCTTTGATGACTGTCGTCTTACCGGTACCAGGTCCGCCCGTCAAGATTAACATGGGTGATTGCAGGGCTGTTTGGATCGCTTCCTTTTGGGCCGGGGCATAGGATACATCCAGCCGCTCTTCCAGCTCCCCAAGTGCCAGCAAGAACTCCGATTCCGGGAACTGGTCCTCATACTCGGTTTGAGCAAGCAGCCTCTTGATGTTCATCACGATTCCCTTTTCCGAATAGAATAGCGAAGGCGGATAAATTCGTTGATCCTCGACAACTATTTTCCCCTCTTGCGTCAATTCGATTATTTCCGAGGAAATGTTCGTGAACTCAATGCGATCCCGTTTATTTTCCTCCAGCAGACGTTTGACAGCCTCCAATAGCTGCTCGGCTTCTATGTAGATATTTCCGTCCTGGAGGCATTGTGATTCAAGCGTATACAAGCACGCAGCCTTGATTCGATCGGGATGGCTGCCAGAAATGCCCAGCTGATGCCCAAGCTCATCCGCCCGTCCAAAACCAATCCCTTCAATATCCTCAACGAGCTTATACGGATTTCCCTGAACCATCGTGATCGTATCCTGCTTATACATTTGATAGATCTTCATCGACAGCTGCGGACCGAAGCCATATTGATTCAGGGCAATCATCACCTGCTCCAGACCTTGATGCTCGACCAATGTATCATAGAGTCCCTTTGCCTTTTCCCCGGATAGCTTCGGAATATCATCAAGTAGCGAAGGCTGAGCCAGAATTTTTGAAATTGCCTTTTCACCCAGTGTCTCAACAATGCTTTCAGCTGTTTTTTTCCCAATGCCCTTGAAAAGGTCACCGGATAAATAACTGACGATTCCTTCCTTGGATTGAGGGAGATCCTTGCGAAAATGCTCTACATGGTATTGAAGGCCAAAACGCGGATGTTCCTTCATGGCCCCATAAAAAATATAGATCTCATCCTCATGCATCCTTGGAAAATAACCTGTTACGACCGCTTCCTTCTCTTCATAATTCAGATTCGTTTCATGCACGCGAATTCTTACAACCGAGTACATGTTTTCTTCATTATGAAAGATCGTCACTAAATGACTTCCTTTCATGAACATTTTCTCTTCTGAAAACAAATCCAATGAGTCTTGCTGGCTCAACGCTTCTCCCCACCTTTCCATGCATATGCCGTTTATTTACTCAGCATTCATTTCTTCCAACAGTTTCTTTCCGTGCGCAGCGAGCATATGGTCTGGCTGTGCTTCCAATGCCTTATCAAAATAAACCATCGCTGCTTTCGCATCTTCACGGTACCCTGCAAACGCAACGCCTAAATTATAATAAGCATCCGCATGGCCCGGATCCTGTTCCACAACTAAATTCAGTT
Organism: Bacillus sp. B4EP4a; assembly: GCF_006680105.1. Classification (NCBI taxonomy): domain Bacteria; kingdom Bacillati; phylum Bacillota; class Bacilli; order Caryophanales; family Bacillaceae; genus Bacillus; species Bacillus sp. B4EP4a. The sequence continues at coordinate 36,677 of NZ_VHIK01000002.1, read as the reverse complement.
GATTGATCAATTCATCATACAATTCAGCATTGGCAAGACATAGCGCATATTGGAATCTCGCATCAACGTCCTCAGGGCTCAGCTCCACCGTTCTCTGTAAATAAGGCATCGCCAATTTCGGCTGATCTAACGCCATCAAAGTCAATCCAAGCATGAAGTAAGCATCGCTGTTATCCAGCCCCAAACGGATTGCCTTTTCAAACATATCCTTCGCTTCGACTAATTTAGAATCGGATTCATAATATAAGTTTCCTAATGAATAGTAAGCCGCTGCTGCATTTTCATCCAGCTCAATCGCCTTTTTGTAAAACTTGACCGCTTTATCCGTTTCACCCACGGCAGTCAATACATTCCCAAAGTTTATGTAGGCAACAGGCTCATTCGGATTTTCCTCGATCGCCTCATTAAAAACTTTCGCCGCTTCCTCGTATTTCCCTTGCTGCATAAATTCAATTCCTTGTTGATTCTTATCCATATCCATTCACACTCCATTTTTATATTAAAAAGTATAGCATAAGCCAGTGGTCGAATTCAGGCGGTACACCCGCAATCCAAAAGAAGTCCCCAACCGCAAACACAGCTGGGGACATGCTTATTTTACCCTACGTAAGTCAGTTTTTCACCTTTTTTAAATACTTCATCAATCGTACCGCCGCCAAGGCACACTTCACCATCATAGAATACGACTGCTTGTCCAGGCGTGATCGCGCGGACTGGCTCGTCAAAGATGACTTCGACATCACCATTTTCCAATACCTTCACCCTAACACCGCTATCCTCTTGACGATATCTGAACTTTGCCGTACATGTAAATTCACCAGCCGGTATATGCTCCGCTACCCAGCTGACATTCACTGCACGAAGGGAATTGGAATACAGCACATCATTATCAAAGCCTTGACACACATATAAAACATTGCGCTTCAAGTCTTTTCCCGCAACAAACCAAGGTTCGCCGCTGCCGCCAATCCCTAGACCGTGACGCTGACCGATGGTGTAATACATCAATCCGTCATGCTTGCCCATTACCTTGCCATCCATCGTGACCATATCTCCGGGCTGAGCTGGGAGGTAATTGCTTAAAAACTCTTTGAAATTGCGTTCACCGATAAAACAGATCCCTGTAGAATCTTTTTTCGTTGCCGTGGCAAGGCCAGCTTCTTTCGCAATTTCACGGACTTCCTTCTTATCAATGTGTCCAAGCGGAAACATGACTTTTTCCAACTGTTCTTGAGTAAGCTGGTTCAAGAAGTACGTTTGATCTTTATTATTATCGACACCGCGAAGCATTTTGTATTCGCCATCACGGTACTCAACCTGTGCGTAATGACCTGTAGCCACATAATCGGCGCCAAGGCTTACGGCATGTTCAAGAAAGGCCTTGAACTTGATTTCCTTATTGCACATTACATCCGGATTCGGGGTACGGCCCGCTTTATACTCATCCAAGAAATAAGTGAAAACTTTATCCCAATACTGCTTTTCGAAATTGACTGCATAATAAGGGATGCCGATTTGATTACAAACGGCAATTACATCATTGTAATCTTCCGTTGCCGTACAAACTCCGTTTTCATCTGTATCATCCCAGTTCTTCATGAAAATCCCGACCACATCATAGCCTTGATTCTTCAATAGCAGGGCTGACACAGAAGAATCCACGCCTCCTGACATACCCACGACGACGCGGGTGTCCTGTGGTGCTTTTCTCATTCTGTCACCTCATTTATTTAAAGTGAGAATTATCTTCCCACTAATCTATTAACGATTTTCACGGTGGTTTCAGCTGCCTGCCTTACTTCCTCTTCCGTATTGTTCAGACCGAAGCTGAAACGAATCGAATTCTTCGTCCGCTCCGAATCTTTCCCGAACATCGCCACAAGCACATGCGACGGATCGATTGACCCAGCAGTACAAGCGGACCCGCTCGATACAGCAACACCTGCCAAGTCCATATTGACGAGCATCGATTCCACATTCGTACCCGGAAAACTGACATTCAGCAAATGCGGCAGCGACTGTTCCATAGATCCGTTAATTTCATATTGTACATCCGCCTCATCAAAGACGGCAAGCAATACGTCTTTAAATCGCTTGTATTGCTCCTTTTTCTTTTCCATCGTGCTTTTAGCAATTGAAACAGCCTCTGAAAAACCGGCAATGGCCGGCACACTCTCCGTACCAGCACGGCGCTTGCGTTCTTGTTCCCCGCCATATAATTGCGGATTCAGCTTCAAGCCTTCACGCATATAAAGAAAGCCAATTCCTTTGGGACCGTTGATTTTATGCGCGGATACACTCAGCAAATCCACACCCAACTCACGAACGTCGATAGAGATCAAACCATATGCCTGAACCGCATCCGTATGGAAAATGGCCTGATGCCCCTTGAGCAGCTGTCCAATTTCAGCAATCGGCTGGATCGTTCCAACCTCATTATTGCCAAACATGACCGAAACCAAAATCGTGTCGTTCCGCAATGCCGCCTTTAAATCGGCAATTGAAATAAGCCCCGCTTCATTCACAGGTAAATATGTGACCTCAAAGCCAGACTTCTCAAGGTATTGGCATGTATGCAAAACCGCATGATGCTCAATCTCCGTCGTAATGATGTGCTTTCCTTTTTCTTTATAAGCATTCGCAACACCAATGATCGCCGTATTATCAGCCTCGGTTCCACCGCTCGTGAAAATGATCTCATTCCGCCCCGCACCGATGCTCGTCGCAATACTCGAACGCGCCTCATCCAAAACATGGCGTGCCTCCCGCCCGAAAGCATGAATGCTCGACGGATTTCCGAAGTCATGGCTCATGACTGTCATCATCCTATCGATCACCTTCGGATGCATCGGGGAAGTCGCAGCATGATCTAAATATATTCTGTCCACTTTTTTGTCGCCTCCATTAAAAAACGCAAGCGCCTACATAATAGGCGCATTGCTAATCACTTAAATATAGTACATATAAGAATCGATTTCACCCGTATCCTTGTAGCTCGCCAAATCCATAAGCGTCGTATTATCCAATACATCCTTCACGGCATCGCGAATCCGGATCCAAAGCTGGCGCTTCACCGGCTCTTCATCCTCAATTCCTTCAACAGGGGTAATCGGGCCTTCCAATACACGGATGACATCTCCCGAAGTAATCTCCTGAGGATCTTTAGACAGGACATACCCGCCATACGCACCGCGGACACTCTTCACCAACCCCGCATTACGAAGCGGCGCAATCAACTGCTCCAAATAATGCTCCGACAGATTATGCGTCTGGGCAATTGATTTCAAACTCTTCGGGCCTTCTCCATAATGTTTAGCAAGCTCGATCATGATCGTCAAACCATAACGGCCTTTAGTAGATATCTTCATACATATACACCTCAAATTATTTATCCGTTTCTAAATTCTTTTGAAATTATAGCATATTCCCGCCGGAAATGCATTCACCCGCCCTCCATTTGTCAAATTATCCTAATTGGAGAGGTAGGATAAATGAAAGAAAGAATGGAATGCCTTCTTAAAATTGAGAGAATAACAAATATAACGAAGCGGTCCTTTCTACTAAAGCAATGAAACGATTATCGAATTTATTGCCCGTTGGTCATATTCCTTATCTGCCCAAACCGCTAGAGAATGATAGAATTCCGATTACCGCCCTCCAAACCGGAGTATTCTGCCACAAGCATTTTCCAAGGAGCGGCAATCAAGAAAGCGGATTTGCCGTACCTGCTTGGATAATTCCCTTGATGTTCACATTTCGTCACTTCATGACTTACTATACCTTCTTAAACTATCATTACAAACCAGCCCATTTTGACCAGACTAAAGGCAGAGTTTTATCTATTATATTCTCTCATGAAGGATAGGTAGGATTATTCCGCCGGTAGGTCGATTTATCAACCTTACAGCACAAATTAAATCCCCAAAGGAACTGCCATAATCGAATTCGCCTTCTTTTACAGCATAATCAGCGCATTTCCCCCATCAGTTGTGATACCTTATATAAAAAGGAGAGGTGCGCAATGAATATAAAACCGCTTGCTTTCCGGATGCGGCCTCGGTCGATTGATGAGATCATCGGGCAGGAGCATCTGGTCGGTGAAGGAAAAATTATCGCAAGGATGGTGAAAGCAAAACAGCTTTCTTCCATGATCCTGTATGGTCCGCCGGGAATTGGCAAGACATCGATTGCAAGTGCGATTGCCGGAAGCACGAAGTTTGCTTTCCGGACGCTGAACGCGGTGACCAATAATAAAAAGGATATGGAAATCGTGGCAGCGGAGGCTAAGATGTCCGGGAAAGTGATCCTGCTGCTTGATGAGGTTCATCGACTCGATAAGGCGAAGCAGGACTTCCTATTGCCTTATCTTGAAAACGGGATGATCACCTTGATCGGTGCAACGACCAGCAATCCCTATCACGCCATCAACCCGGCCATCAGAAGCCGGTGCCAGATTTTCGAGCTCAAATCATTGGAAACCAATGATATAACCAAAGCCCTGGAACGGGCACTTCATGATGAAGAGCGGGGGCTTGGTGCGTATAAAACCGATGTCGGCCTTGATGCCCTTACCCATTTCGCGACTGCTTCGAACGGAGATGTCCGCAGTGCCCTTAACGCTCTTGAGCTCGCCGTCATTTCCACCGAACCCGATGAATCCGGAACCATTCATATAGATCTGCAAATTGCCGAGGAATGCATGCAGAAAAAAAGCTTCTCACATGACAAGGATGGGGATGCCCATTATGATGTACTGTCGGCTTTCCAAAAATCAATTCGTGGCAGTGATGTGAATGCAGCCCTTCATTATTTGGGGCGCTTGGTCGAAGCCGGTGATCTTGTCAGCATTGCCCGCCGCTTGGTAGTCATCGCTTACGAAGACATAGCTCTTGCCAATCCGCAGGCTGGTCCCAGGGCCCTCGCTGCAGTCGAAGCCGCTGAACGACTCGGTTTTCCTGAAGCCCGGATTCCACTTGCCAACTCAGTGATCGAGTTATGCCTATCACCAAAATCAAACACGGCCATTGCCGCAATTGATGCAGCGCTTACCGACATTCGCAGCGGCCATAGTGGAGATGTACCTGATCATCTTAAGGATGCCCATTACAAAGGGGCCGCAGATCTCGGACGAGGCATCGGCTACCTTTATCCGCATGACTACGAGAATGGCTGGGTGAAGCAACAATACTTACCGGACAAACTGCGCAGCAAAAAATATTACAAACCGAAAAAGAGCGGGAAATTTGAACAAGCCCTTGCCTCGGTCTATGAAAATATCGAGAAAAAAAAATAACTCCGGATCACTTCAGATCCGGAGTTTTTTTATGGAAAATGAAAACTTTTAACATGCCCCCTGTTAACAAAAACCGTCTCCCCTTGAGCATTCACCTTCTCAATGATGCCAACTTTCGCCGAAAAGTGTACAGCTACATTCCATCTCGGCACATTAAAGATATCTCCTTTCCGAACTAAATTTACAAACTTCCTTCTATTAAAATCCCAACTAGATGAATATTTCCATATAGTTCTAATTATATTGACCAATAAATTTAGATATCATTTGGTGACCGTAAAAAACAACCTATATCCAAACAGTAAGCCATTGTGTCCAAATCATCCACAATCAGTATATACGACTGTCAGCCAAACGCTCCGGCTAGGTCTTTCTTGGTTAGAAACCGGAACGCTTAGGCTAAATTCCCTTTGAATCGCCTTGCTTGGCCAATCTTTCCCGGAAATTAGTCCCCAATCTGTTAAGGTTTCATCAAGGGCAGAAACAACATTTCCAAATATGATTCTAGCCCGATTACTTTTACAGCATTTAAATTCAGATTATTGCATGTACGTACTTTTAGCCGCAGAAAAATTAGGCTCCTGTATCCAGTAAGAGGATTTGTCAATTACCACTGCTAGCGGCATGTCCCTTTTCATATGAAGGCACAACAACTTTTTAGTTGCTGTACCTGTGTGTTCAATCTTCGTTATAGATACCCTTCGAAGCTTTAATCATATTTTCCAGCCACATTTTCTTAAATACATTCACACGACGAGGACTGCCATTCTCTTCTCCCTCAGCTGAATTTTCAATTTCTTCTGCGGCGTCGGAAAGGATTTCATTTGAATCGCCTTCATTTGAATCGCCTTCATTTTCCGAACTTTCCGTTGAGCTACTTTCATCTGATGAGCTTTCGGTTGAACTGCTTTCGGACGATGAGCTCTCCGTTGAGCTACTTTCATCTGATGAGCTTTCCGTTGAACTGCTTTCGTACGATGAACTTTCAGTTGAATATTCCATTTATTCTTTAGCCTCCAATATTTATTTATTCTTTAGGGATATCCGTACTGCATATATATGCGCCTTCTTTCTAATAGGGACTTTGCTTACCACCCATTTTAGTGTAAAACTTCATTCGACTTGGCTTAAGACAAGCTAAACAACGATGAACCACTAAAAGCCGAGTGCAGCCCAAATATCTTCCAGTTTCTGATATACCATTGTATCGACAACCCAATTTTCCAACAAAACTATCCCTATAAACAGAAGACACAAACAGTCGTTGAATCCTTTCAAGTTCATGAAACACTCCCCATAAAACATCATAAACATGGTAATGACAAAACTTGCCGCTGTTACAATATTTTACTTCCAAGCAACATCGCTGCAGACTAAGGATTGTACATCCACAATTGCATCTCCCCTTCATAATTCAAACATTTAAAAATCAAAGAGAACATAATAAATGGCTGTAAGATCATGATTATAAAAAGACTTGCAATCTCTAAATATCTGGATGTAAACAAAAAAATAAACACTAGGTCAAATTACACAACCAACAATGAAAAAAGTCTAGATTTCCCAATCATTCACTATATTAAACTTTTAATGATTCTAACTTCCTAGCCCCTCAGATTTGTTCTAGTTACTAGTAAACAGCACACCAAAATATGTCAAAGGTATTATAAAATAGTAAAATATACTATTCTTTTATTATGAAATTAAATATAATAGATGAAGTGGTTACAAAAAGAGGAAGGAAGTAAAATATGAGACATGAAAAAAAGAATAAAAAGAAACGGACATGGCTAAAGGTAGTCGGGATAATTGTCCTACTTTTCATATTAGCCGGGGGAGCTTTTGCCTACTCCGTATGGAATTCACTGACAAAAACCGTTGACACGATGCATACACCAATAGACCGTACCACGGATAAACGAACGAAAGACCTTGCGCTATCAGATCAGGAGCCATTCTCGATGCTCATGCTTGGTGTCGATGAACGTGATGGCGACAAAGGCCGTTCAGATACAATGATCGTCTTGACAGTCAATCCACAAAAGAAATCTGTCAAAATGCTAAGCATTCCGCGTGATACACGGACCGAGATCGTCGGTCATGGTACACAGGATAAAATCAACCATGCATTTGCCTTCGGCGGCGCGAAAATGTCCATGGATACCGTTGAAAACTTCCTTGATATCCCAATCGACTATTATATGAAGATCAATATGGAAGGCTTCAAGGATATCGTTGACGCAGTCGGCGGCGTGACCGTTCAAAACGATTTGGACTTCACTTATGAAGGCGTCCATTTCGCAAAGGGAAGCATTAACTTAAATGGAGAAGATGCGCTTAAATATTCTCGAATGAGATATGATGATCCGAATGGTGATTATGGCCGTCAATCTAGACAACGTTCCATCATCGAGGCTGTCATCAAGGAAGGTGCTAGCCTTTCATCCCTGACGAAATACGATGATGTATTCGATGCATTAAGTAAAAATATCCAGACTAATTTGACGTTTGATGACATGATGGACATCCAAAAGAACTACAGGGATGCAAGCAAAAGCATAACCCAAGCAACCATTCCAGGAAATGGAACGAAAATCGACGGAGTCTACTATAATATTGTGTCGGATGAAGAAAAAGAAAAGGTTCAATCCGAATTAAAAGAACAATTATCCATTAAATAAGAAAAAATGTAAGAGCTGTCCGGACCCGCATCCTGACAGCTTTTTCATTTTCCACGTCCAATATTCTGACAAAAAACGAACACCAATTGTAGAGATTTGTTGGAATATTTGTTGTTTATTAGGCATTAAAAGACGGTATAATCTAATATGAGCTGAATATTCCATTCCCCCTTGCCCCTTTCATCACTAGACACAATTATTCTTTGGACCCGGAATTCCACAACCAACAATCATCAACTATAATAAATAAACTGAAACAAAAGGAGTGTATTTAAATGAAAATCAAAGCAGGCAGCTGGGCTATGCTAAGCACACAGGACAAAATGTTTATTTTGAAAGCCATCAGTGACCGTTCAAGAATGAAATATGTTTCATGAGAAGTAAATCTATTCGTTACATGAGAGCATCGCCTCTCCCTTTTCAATAAAACGAACTTGAGCCTGAAAAAGGAGAGGAATCTATTCAAACCGATAATCCCATAATATACGCCATTCGCCTTTTTCTTTGACGACATAGCAATTTTGTTTCAAAGTAAACATTCCATAGCGAGAATTGAAGACCTGTGTAACTGGAATTTCATAGGCCGTTTTATGCAGCCTTCCACTCTTATCCAACTTCCAGTTCTTCACTTTCTTAGAACGCCCTACATCATACTGAAAGGACTTCACATCCATATGCTGTAAAAATACATGTGACCGATTTTGCACATAATCTGCCCGATCCGGAAACCGCTGCTTCATTTCAGAACTTAACAAATCCCAGGACTTCCCGAACTCCGCTTCACTTTCATACTCATAGAAATCTTCAACCACGCTTTCTGATCCGCTCGGAAAAAGAAAAATGATACAAGCTCCTGCAACTAAAACCATGAGAATAGCCGTCAATACTCCTATCGGAATCTTACTTTGTCTCCTCACCCTCATCACCCTCACAGGTTATCATTCATTTATATATATAATGGAAAACCATAAAAAAGAAGCATGTTGTTAGACATGCTCCTTAAGTATATGTATCTGAAATGATTTCTTAGATTCATTGACGCCTTCTCCATCGATAAAAGAAAAAAGAAAAGAAGATTCCTAGCAAACCACCAAACGTGTCAAGCATGACATCCTGCCACAAGGGAGTTCGGCCACCGGTTAGTTTTTGATGCAGTTCGTCAGCACTCGCATAAAAAAGGAGTTATGTTATGCTTTGCTCCTCATATGCCTGCGAGGAAAAAAGAAGATGACCATCGCCTATGAAACGAGCAGAATAAGGATGGAGTATCTTACGGATCAAATACTATCAGGTTGTTCAATGATCCCGCTTAATTTCTCCTTAATCTCCTCTACAAGTTCATTTACTGTAACATCTTGTCCAGACTCACCTTTTGCAAAAGTGTCTTTTAAAATATCAAAAAAATCCATTTAAAATTCCCACTCCACCATTTCATAAGTTGTCCCAAATCTTTTTTCAAAAATAAGGGATATAGCTCTTTTATTATAGTAGGGATTGGCAAGCGCAACTACTGTAATAGCAGAGAAATAACTGAAATTTAACATTCCCTTAATATTCAAAGTGGGAAGTAATACTACTATTCAATATCAATATGTGTGGATAAAAAACAAAAAAGGACCGATTCCTCAGCCCTTTCGATACCCCATATTATGCTTGTCCCATAAAATAAGTCATTAATGAAATCAATACTAAAGTAATAGTAATATAAGTCCCAATAAAAATTTTCTTACTTCTTTGTTTCTTTTCATAAACTTCCTCGAACGTAATGTATTTGTTTTTTGTCATCAAATAATCTCCTTATATTTTGATGGCAGCTATCTGACATCGCTTTCTGCGAAGTACCTTTGCTTAAGTTCTATATGTAGTATCGGCACAATACCAAAAATATTTAAGTATTATTAACTATTTTTTTATAGGCTATATTTCTATATATATGTAGTAGGTTACGACTAACGCATTATGTACATTAACTAAATTCTATGATGATCATGTTAAATCCTGCCTAGGCATCATTTTAATTAAGCGCTTACTTTATAAAATTTATGATTATTTTTACCCAACCGAAAAATGACAGCCATAACGGTACACTGAATAAAGTTCCCCATATTAATCCCTTCACAAAGGCATTAAGTACATCCATAATAAAAATCCCTCTCAATTAGGTTGCATTTTTATTATTGTCCCCATGTTCTTTATTCTAGATACCTTTACGGTAATTTCCTGTAAAAAAAACAAAAAAAAGAAGACTGTATAACAGCCTTCACTAAGATAATTTTTCATTTTTCTTTTATGAACTCCCGCACTTCTTCAATAGATAATCCTAAACTTTTAGCCTCTAACATTAGATAAACCCATTCTTCCCGTTCATTTTTAGCTTCCATGTCAAATCCCACCCAACTTGTGGTAACACAGCCGTCTTAGCATTTAGCCTTAGACCTGTAATTTTGCGTCCCTACTTTTCAATAGGTTTGCCTTTCTCAAGAATATTTCACATTAATTTTCTTAAAGATTAATAAATCTCTAGAATCGCTGTTTCCATGGTGCTAAATAAACCATCATGACCTAAAAAATTTCTCCTTAATTAAAACTATATTAATGTTAATTATACTTAAAAACGTGATAATAGCTCATAATACTATTCGATTTTTTACGTCATTTTTCAACATCATTCATCAAAAAGTGACATTACAATGGAAAAACATTGGTATAATGCGTTTTATATAAAACACTTTTATTGAAAATAGAGATGTAATCGCAATTAAATCCTCATATTTGCTATTCCACAAAAATAATATTTAGAACTATTAATTCAGTTTTAATTAATTTCCCCTAAGAAAAAAGCCAGCATTACAAACCATAATATGGCTGTAACCTGACTGTTCGTGACTCTATAAATATTTACACACTTGATTCCATTTGGATACCTAATAAATTGCTAAACATCCCTCTTTTTTCATTCGCTAACTGGTTATATTCACCGACCTGAATGATTTCTCCCTGATCCATAACCAGCACTTGATCGGCATTGCGAATCGTCGATAACCGATGAGCTATTACGATAATGGTCATTTTTCCTTTTAATCTTTCAATAGCGGATTGAATCTTCGCTTCGTTCTCTGTATCTAATGCACTTGTCGCTTCATCCAATACCAGGATGGCCGGTTTTCGTAAAATCGCTCTGGCTAACACTAACCGCTGCCTCTCTCCTCCCGATAGTCGGACATCTCGATCACCGATGATTGTATCTTTTTATTTCGAGTCTTTAATTCTTATCTTAAAAAATTCATTATTGATCATAACCGAGAAATAACAACTACAATGGAAAGTTTAAAAGCGTTCCCCGCAATAGTCCCACAACAAGAACTTCTGAAAATAAAGATCGTCTCTTTTATAGTCTTAGGAGTCTTAGGACTCTTAGCTCCTTTGACTACCCATCTCGAAAAAAGGAGAGCTCCCTGCATACTCTTCATTCACCTTCTTAACACAAAAAAAGGACTGATTTCTCAGCCCTATTTAACACCTGTTATGATTTACCAAGAGTAAAAGTCAATAAAGAAATCAAAATTAAAATAATAGTAATATAAGACCCAATAAAAATTTTCTTACTTCTTTCTTTCTTTTCATAAGCTTCCTCGAACGTAATAAATTTGTTTTTTGTCATCAAATTCTCCTTGTATTTTGATGGCGCTTACATCGCCTTCTGCGAAGTCCCTTTGCTTGATCTTCATATTAAAGTATCGTCAAATCAGAAAAAATATTAACTGTATTATTCACTATTTTTATACTGAGCTAGATTTTATAAATTAATATCTGTTCTTTACTATATAGTTTACTATAAATCATACAAAATACATTTATTCAAAATATTCCATCATACCCAAAAGTCTTTCATACCAAGATAATAATGCTAAGCAATTATCCCTACCTGTTCCAAAGAACTGTTTTATGGCTGCAATTAGTTTAATCCATATCGATTTACCGATTAGTAAATAAATAGGATAGAAATTCACCATTTGCCAAAAATAACAAAAAGGAATTCAACGGGAGGAAGAGAAAAATGGATTCAGAAATGCAGGAGAAATGCGGGGTATTTGGAGTATTTAATCACCCCAAAGCTGCCGAATTAACTTATTACGGACTTCAGGCACTTCAACACCGTGGTCAGGAGAGTGCAGGAATTGTGGCTAGTGATGGTAAATCATTCAGGAATCACAGGGGAATGGGATTAGTTACCCATGTATTTTCACGGGACATCCTTGATGGACTAAGCGGAAATATGGCCATCGGTCATGTACGATATTCAACTTCTGGTGAAAGTTTACTGCAAAACGCACAACCCCTCGTTTTTAAATATAGCGAGGGGGACCTGGCTGTTGCTCATAATGGCAACCTCGTAAATGCAAGGATAGAACGGGATGTGTTACAACAGCAGGGAAGCATATTTCAAACAACAACCGATACTGAAATTATTGCTCACTTAATAGCTCGTTCAAGTAAAAAGCATTTCGCAGAAAGCGCACCTGATATGCTTAAACGTATCGACGGTTCATTTGCCTTGATTATAATGACTGAAAAACAAATGCTAATTGCCCTGGATCGTCATGGGTTACGTCCGCTTAGCCTTGGAAAAATTGGTGAATCAATCATCGCCTCCTCAGAAACATGCGCTTTAAATGCGGTTGATGCTAAGTTCTGGCGGGAAGTTGAACCGGGTGAATGGCTTCTTATAGATGAAAATGGAATTCAAACTGGAAGATTTGCGGAAAAAGGTAAGGTTTCCCTTTGTTCCTTTGAATTTGTCTATTTTGCCCGTCCGGATAGCGTTATTCAAGGAAGAAGTGTCTTAACAATCCGGAAGGAATTAGGTAAAATTCTGTCAAAAGAACATCCGACACAAGCTGATGTTGTCGTTGCAGTTCCCGAATCAAGCGTCCCTGCCGCCATTGGTTTTTCCCAACAATCAGGAATTCCATATGAAATGGGGATTATTAAAAATCCTTATGCTGGTCGTTCGTTTATTGAGCCCACGCAAGAATTGCGCGACTTAGCTGTTCGACTGAAATTAAGCGCTGTGCAAGAAATTTTGGAAGGAAAAAGGGTGGTTTTAGTCGATGATTCTATTGTTAGGGGAACGACAAGCAAGCGCATTGTCCAATTGATTAGGCAAGCAGGTGCCCAGGAAGTCCATGTAAGAATTAGTTCACCTATGGTTAGAAACCCTTGTTTTTATGGAGTGGATATGCCAACTAAGGAAGAACTATTTGCCAACAAACACGAACACGAACGAGCTATGGGAAAGGTTATCGGGGCAGATTCATTAGCCTTTTTAAGCACCGATGGGTTATTAGAGGCAGTAGATGTGGATCTTGGAGAAACTAGCAGCCGCTGTATAGCCTGTTTTAGTGGTGCATACCCAACTAATATTTGAAGAGATACAGCTTAAGTAGGATAAAAATGGCAGGCACCGCACAAAAACAACCGTCTTTGTGTGATGCCTGCCATTTTCCTACTATTAAACCTTGGAATTTGTCACTGTTTTCTCTTACCACTTACAATTATTTACCTCTCTCTTTCTTTCTCTCTACAAATGGATGGCTCCACTTATCTATACAACTTTTTTAAGGTGTTTAAGTTTATGCTGAACCGGGATTTAAGAGATTCGTGTTACTAGGCTTCTTCACCCTACTCCAAAACCAATACTGATCCGCATTACGAATCGTCTATAACCGATGAGCAATTACAATAATGGTCAAGGTTCCTTTGAGTCTTTCGGGCACTTGTTGTTTCAACTTATTACTTTAACCTTCTTCGATGTTGGTTAAAAACCTTGATGAAAATACTATTATCATCGGATTTAAAAAACTTAACTCCAACATATTTTAAGGGTGTCCATATTTCTCTCATTTGGTATAAAGGCATTAAAAAAAAATTCATCCTTTCTTAATTAACCCAGTCAATAGAGCAACCGCTCTCTAGATATGAGTCATAGCTTTTAATAGTTTCTCTTTCTTTAATTATATTTAATAATACCCAATATTTGATTGATTAATCCACATATTTGAAATTCATTTTTTATTTCTATTCTTTTCTAACTTATGCATTGTAATGTCATATAACCCTAATGTTAGACCTATTCATAAGAAATAAGCTTGTTACTTCATAACATTCAACGAACCTTTCGTTCTTTATTACAATTAAAAATGCTGGATATACAATTTATTCATTGTAATGTTAATTAACCTCATTTTCATATAGTATCTACTCAATGTTAAAAGAAAGGTCAGCATATCAGCTTTAATTAGAGAATCACACACTTGATTCCATTTGGATACCTAATAAGTTACTAAACATCCCTCTTTTTTCATTTGCTAATTGGTAATATTCACCGACCTGAATGATTTCTCCCTGATCCATGACCAGCACTTGATCGGCATTGCGAATCGTTGATAATCGATGCGCTATGACGATGATGGTCATTTTTCCTTTTAATCTTTCAATGGCGGATTGAATCTTCGCTTCGTTCTCCGTATCCAATGCACTTGTCGCTTCATCCAATACCAGGATGGCCGGTTTGCGTAAAATCGCTCTGGCTAACACTAGACGCTGCCTCTCTCCCCCCGATAGTCGGACACCCCGATCGCCGATGAGTGTATCCAGACCTTGTGGAAGCTTACTGACAAAATCAGCGGCTGCAGCGAACTCCAAAGATTCCCATATGGATTTCTCACTTGCATCAGGGTCAATGATCAGCAAATTTTCCCGTATTGTTGCATTAAAGAGAAATGGATCTTGCGGGATATAACTAATGGACCTCCGCAGTGATAATAATCTATCATTAGTAAGGGGAATCTCATCTATTCTAACTTCGCCCCTATTAGGATGATTCAACCCCATTAATATATCTATTAAGGTGCTTTTTCCGGCCCCTGATCGGCCAACAATAGCCGTCATTCGGTTAGAAGGAATGTGTATGTTTATATTTTTCAGGGCATAAGTGCTCTCATTTTGATCATAACTAAAATAAACATTATGACAATCCAACCCTCGTTTAATATCAATAGGCATGATATTTTTATAATCAGATTCATATAACTCTCTTGCATCTTTACATTCGTTTTGTAAATCCGACAATGCTTTAAAAGAAGGAAGCGTAGATCCTATTTGCTCTAAATTAGATTGAATGCTAGTAAACCTTGGCCATAACCTTGAAAAAATAACCGTTATCAGCATTAATTGTGCTGGCTGGGCCATGAACATCTTTATCGAAAAAAACACAAAAATGGCAATTAAGACTGAAGATACAATTTTGAAGATCATTTGGGAGGTAGTATTTAAAGTCGTTAACTTGATTCTGTTTTTTTCCATTCTCTCACTTAAAGACAGAAACCAATTCAAATGAGATTCCTCTAGAGAATTACTTTTGATATCTTTCATTCCATTAAGGTGATCAGTCATACCCGCTAAATAGGTTTGTGTTAGCTGATAGGTTTCCTTTCCAATAGACTGAGACTTTTTCACAAATTTCCGGGACGAAAAAATGAGAATGAACCCAAAGGCTATTATAAAACTCGTCATAGGAACAGATAAATAAAATGCTATACCGATTTGAATGAAAGTAAAAATAAGGGAGGATATAAACTGTAAAAATAAATTGATCCCTGCACTTACATTAAAGGTTTCATTTGTCATGATGTTGATAATATCGGATTTCCTCTTTTTTAAGTAAAATCCCCAATTGACTTGCAGCAGACTGCCATACGCCTCATCCCTTAACTTTCTAACAAAACCTTGTTGGATTTTCACTCCCAAGATTGTTTGATTCCGCTTAAATATACTTTGCCCCACCATTAATATCACATAAGTGCCAAGTATTATTAAAAGACTGAGCGTTTCCGGAATTCCGATGAATAATTCATTAACCCAGCTTAAGAAAGGCACTTCATCCGTTTTAATATCCATTACACCGGTCAATCCAATCAATGGGATC
Source organism: Bacillus sp. B4EP4a (assembly GCF_006680105.1). Taxonomy (NCBI): domain Bacteria; kingdom Bacillati; phylum Bacillota; class Bacilli; order Caryophanales; family Bacillaceae; genus Bacillus; species Bacillus sp. B4EP4a. The sequence goes on along the minus strand of NZ_VHIK01000002.1, from coordinate 20,716 downwards.
AATAAGAAAATTCCTACACTTTCTAAAAAGCCTATCAAAATCATACAAACAAGATTGATATACAATATTTTTCCTGAATAGTCATGTATTCGTTTTGTAAAAAGTAACAAATGCTTCATAACCATATCCTCCATTCGCAGCCCATATTTAATCGTTTTCCTCCATGTTACCGGTGGTACCATATTGTTATGTGGTAAAAGCGCGAAAATGGAAGGAAAGGTATCGGGTATCTGTTTTTCTAAGATTATTTTTCACAATGAAGATAGTAGGGTGGGGTGGTGATGCGTGGACACCTAGAATAAACCTTGGAGGGTTTATTTAGTTCAAATAGAATGTTTTCAGATTAACTAGACTCTTGTTCTTTCAGACCCTTAATCACGTTCTCTTTAGAGAACTTAGAAACAACAGTGAACCTATCCATCACTTCAGCTCCGGTTATATAAAAAGGTCCACTGCGCAGCCAAGCATGTGCAATGAGCCCTCCATTCTCATCTTTGGCTGTACCTAAATAAAGAGTGCTATCAATCTTTCGTTTATCCAGCATCTTCATAGCCGCCATTGCCTTTACAAGACACTGGCTTTCCCATATCGTGTAGCGGCTCATAATATTTATAGCCCGCGATACATTTGCTAAAATCTCTTTATCCGCTGCATTCAATTCATATGATGACTCTTTCATCTGTTCACCAAGTGTTGGAGCAACTTTTGAAAAGGAAATGCTTTTAAGATAGCGGGCCCTGCCTAAATGTAAAAAGGCTTCGATATACAGCAGCTTTGTCTTGAAGTTTAATTGAAGAAAAGTCTGAGCTTTCTTAACGATATTCATTGTTTTAGCCTCCTAGACTAAAGATTCATGATACTAGGAATGGATGCTGACTAAGCCTTGTGCTAACAATTGACTTAAAAAGTCCGTGACATGCTCTTTACAATCGGTTTGATCGACATTGTATTGTGACTGTAATGTTGTAACTAACTCTTGAATCGTAATGGGTTCCTTCATTAACTCCCAAATTTCCCCGCCCAGTTCACCTAAATTATAATATTTTCCGTTAGAAACGCTTAACATAACCTTTTCCCCATCCATGTCACTTACTATGTTTCCTGGACTTTGGCTATATAGATTTTTTGTATCAAGTTGATTAATATCCATGTACACTTTCCTCCCTTTTTAATGCATGCAAAATTATTTCGGATAAGTCCGGAGCCGTGAAACGATTCGTTGGTCTACGTAGTTGGAAAAACTCAATTTTCTTAATCATTTTGGCAGAAGTATTAAAATGCCAGTCCATCAATCCAGATCTTTGGATAAAAAAATTGCGGTATGTATGATGATACAATTTATAAAATCTTTGAAGAGATGGTATTGGCTTAATTTCTATCTCGGCATTTTCGCCCTTGATTAACTCAAATACACCAGCAAGCGGGAGTTGTTCGGTAATAAACTGATCTTGAACAGGAACAGCGAATTTATCTTCTCTCACAATGAGTGGCTGATAGTTATTTGAATCCATTTCAAAATGATTTAAGCTCTCCAGCCATAATTTTTGTTGTGGATATGAAGGTGTTACAATTGGGATATTTTCATCATTTAGTGTTACTGGTATGACATCATCACTCATGAGCTTATAGCCTCTTTTTAAAAAAGCTGAAGCAAGAGTGGATTTCCCAGCACCAGAATCACCAACGATCGCATATGCCTTTCCATCTATGGCTACCGCACTTCCATGTATAGGAAGGATTTTTCTTTGCATCAAAATGGCACCCATGCATGTTCCAAGGATATAAAGTCGAATCTCATCTTCTTGTGCCGCATCAATTGGACAAAACTCTATTCTATTACCGCTTTGGATCAAGAAAATGGCCGTCTTGGAAACTTGGAACATAATCCAGTCTTTCTTAATGACAAAATCATCTTCAGGAACTGAATGCTCAGACCATAATGCATGGAGATCAGCTTTTTCGATAGCAATATCCGTTTTATCATCCACTATATTAATAGGAAGCAATTCAGGCAAAGCCATATCACTTGAAACCGTTAAACCATACGCTTCATATACAGTCTTTGTTTTGATACCGATCATATAAATACCCCCGAACATAAATAACGACTCTTAATTAGACAGGTATAATGTTTAATACTTTGTTATTATTGAAGTCATACCCCTATTAACTGGATAAATAGGGGCTTAGGGGAATCCTAACAGACTTTGTTGCGTAAAGTAAAAAGTTTAACTGAAAGTTAAGTCACCTTTAGGTGTGTGTGATGGGAAAGCAGCATCTGTAAATTCCCCTTCAGTTCCAAGCATTGTTTGATTAACATCAAGAATTTCTAATTCAGGTTTTTTCCATTCCTTTTTCATAGTATTCACCTCCTTTTAATTGAATCGTTTTAAAAATCGGTACACAATTAAACTCCGCATTAGGAATTTATGGTCAGGATTCGTAGCAAGTTCAGGTCCAGTTCCTTTTTTAATCGTTACTAATGCATTCTTTATCGCTTGACCATCCAGGAATTCCAGAGCTTTATCATCCGTGCTAAGCTGCTCTATCTCCTCTATGAACACACCCCATTTAGGAAGCATACGGTGAATCCAATCTGCTCCTTGCACCCCCCTGTACCGTTGATTTAGCCTTACTTTATCGGGTAAGACATTCACTGTAGCATTTCGAATCAGGGCACGATCCATCCCATTCTGTACATATTGACTTTCCGGTAGTGATAAACAAAAGCGAATAACACGGATATCATTCGTCGGATCTCGCTTCCACAACTTGTATCGTAAGGAGAGCTTTGTGGAAAGCGTATTTCCTGCATTCCATTGAAAGATATCTTCAAAATGCTTTTTTCTTTCATTAAAAATATCAGAATTCGAATACCAGCCTGTTTCATCCATGCCAAATTCTTTAAATCTGTCATATACCCCTGTTCCTTCTGCAAATCTTGGATTGATTAATGAAGGAATTTTATATGGCACACCTTCCGGAAAGATCCGATCAATGATTGGGAATCCGATTCTTGCAATGGTTTTCACCTTTCGCAATCTAGATCCGCCAACATTATTCCTATATTGTTCCAACTCTTGATAGAGTCGAACCCACTTTAGCCTTTTTAATAGAAGGGAGTAATACTCTAAGGGGAATCCCCAGGAAATTGAAAAGTTCCCTCTATCTCCATTAAGTAAAACACCTATGTCATCCTCATTCGCTTTTTCAAACATCCCTTTCAACCAGAAAGAATTTTCAAAAAACTTATAGGGCATCTCCATGATGTCGAGAAAGTCTTCCATTTCAGAATAGGAGTCTTTCCACTTAAAGTCACAATAATGATCAATAATGCCACCAACATGTCCTACCGTCGATTTGATGAAAGGCCGCTCATCAGCCAATAAGTATTTAGGAGTAAAATCTTTAAAATCTTCGGGAGGAATATAACTATATGTATGTAGTGCAGTACTTTCCCGCTGCAATTTATTCACAGCAAAGCCAACAACAGCCCCAGAATCCAACCCACCACTTAACTGGGCACCAACTTTTCGATGTGTCCTTAATCTAGATGTAACAGCTTCCTGGAAGACACTTTGAAATGCTTCTATGTAATCTTCATTAGATTTAAGTTTTAACTTATCCCCTTGAGTTAAATAGGAATATCGTTTTAAAGTTACCCTATTATTTTCTATTATTAAGCTATGAGATGGTGGTATCTGATTTATGGTTGTATACGGCGTTAATGAAGAATCTACTGCATCAATCATTCCCGATACTGCCAAATACTCAGCAAGCCACTGCTCATTTAACTTTTTTTCAATAAAAGGTAATGATAAAAGTGGATCTATAGTCGTGCAAAAGGCAAATTTCTGATAGTTTTGATGATAATAAAGGGTTCTGCTACCAGAAAAATCCCTTGCCCCAAACAACTTCTGTTTCTTTTCGTCCCAAATGGCAAAAGCAAAATCCCCTACTAAGAATTTTGGAGCATCTTCACCCCACTTATAGTAGGAAAGTAGAATCAGTTCACTATCCGTCATGTCCTTTTGGTTGGATGGCTTAATTTGTAACCTCTGGAATAACTCATCACGATTATCAATAATGGCATCAGCAGTAATCGTACATCGCCTTTCAAAATCATAAAGCGGGAGCTGCTCTCCAACAGATTCAGGCGTGATCCATTGAGCATGACAACCGAGAAAAATCTTTTCTGTATGCCACATTTGGATAGAATCAGCAGGGTACTTTTGTAAAGCCGTCATCAAATTATGGCAATGTTGAAGATTCATAGGCTCTTCATTAAAATGATAAATACCGGCTATAGCACTCATGTTTTCCCCCTGATTGTTTTAATATGTGAATAATTACAATATCTTCTTTCGATGTTGGTTAAAAACTTTGATGAAAATACTTCTATCATCTGATTTAAAAAATTTCACCCCAACTAACTTTAAAGGTGTCCATATTTCTTTCATTTGTAATAGAGGCAATTATATTCATCCTTTCCTCATAGACTCAAGCAACTAGCTAATATTAAGTAATTTATTTCTATCTTTAATTGAAATATCATTATCTTCAATGATAATAAACAATAATTTTAAATTCTTCTAAAGAATAACCATATTATTTGATCTAATTTTTTAATTGTTTCTTCCTCAACGTAGGAATAAATACTTTTTCATACGGACTTTCGTAAGAACAAGTTGTTCTTTATAACGAATTACATAAGCTAAAATTACCACCTATTTATGCCTATGTCAACACCTATTTAACCCGTATATAAAAACCTTATAAAGTGTTTACACTTGAAAGAATGTGTTCGTCTTGAAACGTTATAATACATGTAAGAAAATATAATAACGAATTCAAAAAGACCAATGTAAATTTTTATCACTTGAGTAATCTTTGAAGAGGCTTTAGAAACAAATATGGTTTGTCAGAAGTAACTTATAGGTTTAGAAGAAGAGTCCATGACTCAGAAGGAATTAGCTGCATATAGAAGGAAAACATTGGTTTATCCCAAAAAAGGTTATTCCCATATTCTTGAGAAAGTAACCGAGACAGATTTCACCCAATTTATCGAGGAATCCAAGAATTAAAATTCTCGAGAAATAGTCATTATCAATCCCTTTAAATAGTTGTATCTATTCGCTAACAAGAAAACAAAGGAATAACAATTAAAATTCAGCTATATAACTTGGAAAACAGCCAGTTAAAAATTTTGTAGGAACTCCATTTGACATTCTAACACGGAACGAGCAAATAATATGTTTGCTGAAGTATTGGTTGGTTAGGTGCAGTACAGAAGCGATACAACAGCTTACTCATTGGACGGATCTTAAGCGTTCGCTATTGTATACTTGGAGTACTGGGTTCATAGAAGGAGCATAAATGAATTTCAAAGAAAATTATCATATACATCAGCTCGTATAGTATTTTTGCCGATAACACTGCTATATAGGATTTCACTAAAATTGCGAACGTATCAGTCTAGCAAGCTGAATTATCGCAAAAGAATTTACTCAATATACATGAAGTTAGTCGAGGAGTGACAGAATAGAGTATCAATTAAGGTACCCAGAATCGGCAAGTATTTTATGCTACAGATTAGCAGGAAGGACAGCAGTTGCAGAATCAGTCAGATTAAAAGAAAGTACACCTGTTGTTACAGTAACACAGTTCAAGAATTATAATTATAGAGCATTTATAAATCCATTTTTACGAGGTGAAGTTGTACTTACCATAATTCCCCCTATAGTCCCTCAACAGAATCTCAAAAGTTACAACCTAGAACCGATGCTGACAGCTAGGAGGTGCTACAATTAGAGTGTGACTCTATTGTTACTGCTAGGGTAATTCGTAAAATACCGATTTATACTGTTATATATTATTACCTCATTTCCCCAATTGATAATGATTCCAATTGTCATATCTAAGGAAAGTTATGTAGGTATACCTTATATTATTGAAAAATTTCTCATATCTCTATTTATCTTTATAACAATTGATTTTCTTTCTTTGTTTAAAATTTGTAAAGTATTCTCGACTTTGTTTAATTTTATGGATTACCCAACTGCTAACTATGTTACCGGGAAGCTCCTTGAAACCTCTCTTATAGACCCACCGTAAATCATTAATAATATACTTTCTCCAGTTGGGATATTTACAATACCCGTGGTTCCTTTAATTAAGACATTGGGAATAGATCGTGAAATAGATGTATTTCCGTTATACGTGTATAGAGTTACAAACCTAACTATTGTATCGTTCAAATCATCGATTTTAATAGAATTTACAGTTGTTACTTCGGTATTTACAAATACACCAAGATTTATATTAGAAATATCAATGGTGTTCGAGTTGTTTTTAAAAGAACTAAAAGCAGGTGAGAAAACACCTTGAACCATATAGTTATTAGTACCATCATTGTTATTTGCAAATGTTACGGTTGAAGAACTAGGGCGTTGTGCTACCACCTTTGCCATGCTGATAGCAAATCCAGTCATAGTGTTACCTGTTACATTAATACTCCCACTGTTAGTAAAGTCTATTTTTATTGGTTCAATTTTAGAGTACTTATTACGGGACACGTTATTTGCAATTGTCATGTGAGAGCTTCCCACGATTTTTATTGCATGTTCGTTTGGGAAATATATAGTGTTACCAACTATCGCTCCTACAAAAGAAGGTGAATTTTCAACAAGTATTCCTGTACGATTCTTAATATTAACACTGTCATCTTTAAATGTAAGGTTATTCTCACCAATGGTACAAGTCCTAATATCATCTAACCGAATCGATTCTTTTTTACTCCAAGCAACATTATTATTCTTTATCGTAAGGTTACTGCCATCTTTGCAATATACACCATGCTCAACTGCTTCGAAGAAATTATTCCCTTCAATAATTGTCCAATTAAATAGTTCTATATAAATATTGCTTTTTCTTACTTTTGAAGATGGGTTAAAGAAGAAGGTATTCCCTTTACAAATCAGTCCATCGATTCCCTTCATATGAAGGTTATAAATGTTACTAAAAGGCGTTTTGATGTTTCTAGCTTCGCAAAAATTATTATTAAAGGTTACATCTCCGACAAGATATGCTACTTCACCTTTAACAGTTTTAACATAGTTTATAAACACACTATAGTTACAATCAATAAATCTATTACTAGAAATATTGATACGCGAACAATGTTGCCCCCTTGGTATGGGTTCGAAACTAATGGCTTTAACACAATTATTGAAAGTACAATTTTGAATATCTACACCGAATACCCACTTTAATGTAATAGCATTCCTTAGTTCTTCACCTAAAAAATTCAGTCCTTTAACCGTAATCCCACCTGTGCCTGAGTACCTACTCATTTCAGACCTATCTAATCCGTGTAGCTTTAGGGTTCCCTTCAAACTCCCATTTCCGCTTATTGTGATATTAGAGGTTGAAACTGTTATATCTCCTTTGTAGATTCCAAAAGGTAAATGAATTTCTCCTCCGCCTTTACCAGCTACAAAAGTGACCGCTGCATTAAATGCAGTCGTGCTATCTTTTACTCCTGTTGGATCAGCTCCAAAGTCCTCCACTACGTCGACAAATATATTTTTTTGCTTTCTCTGCAAGGCCGCTGTATCCGCAGACTGTTCTGCTAAAACATCAGTAAGAGAAGCCCACTTTCCGTCTTTATCTTTAACCTTTGTCAGATCAATTCGTTGTAACAACATGTTTTCACCTTCCTTTTTTACTGAATAACCAAATATAAAAGCAAATAGAAAAAGCAAACTATTTTTCAGTAAGTTTCGTCGTTTCATTATATATCCCTCTCATAATAAGTTAATTTTTTTTAAGTCTACTCCCATTTTATTTAGTCAAAGTGTCGTACTTTAATAATTTTCACAAAAAGTGTTGATCGGATCGGTGAGACAACGGATAAATGTTATGAGCATCCTAGTACTCGTTCGGAAAGCGAGAAAGCAGTTTTATTGTCTTAGAACTCCCCCATATCCCAATGGATGCCGTGCATACGGATGATGATTATTATTACAAAAGTGTGCATCTTATCTGATAATCGTGAGCATTCACTTTTATTGTTTTTCTTGAACTAAAGCCATTTTATTAACAATCAATAACCAACATTGTTTTGAAGTTATTATATGTTACAGATTGATAAGATTCTTTTATTGAGACCAATAGTTTTTTTAGTGATATCATTGGTTGCTATTATTTAGCATACACTTAAAGATTATCTCTCCATTCTTGAAACAGAAGCTGAATTTGTTTGCAGTTATAATATATTAATCATCATGAACAATGGGCATATAAGGAGTAGACCTACTAAGTCTATTCTATTCTTAACGTGAAATATATGTTGAGTAACTCTACTTGTATATTGTGAGCTAAGATCAATATGAGAACTAAGCCCTCTGATGGGCTCTAATGAAGGGTGTGCGTTATTATCTATTAAGAACAGTTCTGTCGCATATAACGAAAAAAGAAAATCCTACAATTTTCTTAGAATGAAAACTAATAATGAAGCTAAATAACACCATCCGTCGTGATATATATTATATCTACTTCCGTACTTCTATTATAGACTAGAGAAGTCTCGTTTAAGCTAATTATCTAATTGAATAACCTTAAATTATGATGGAAAGGGACGATATTAGGGAATTCCCTTTGGTTAAAAAGATTTCTTGTACCTTTTGACACCATAACGCCCCTTGCTTTCAAGGTAAATGAGCTAATATTCCATCGTTGTTCTTTGTTTTTTGCTCGCGAATTGATACGACTATAAAAGGGACTGATAATGGCTTCTTCCTGAGATTTTAAATACCTTACATAGCTTTTCTATTTGGGATATTGGATATTGGATATTGGATACTGATTCTTGTGTTCTTCAATAATTTCGGTAAGATCTCTCACGGTTACCTTTTCGCGAATATGGACATAGCTTTTTAAATTATATCGACTTCCTGCTTTAAAACCTATTTAATTAATAGTTACTACTGATATGCCATATATTCTCCGCTTATTTTTTTTCCGAATTACATGAGTTATTTAGTCTACAATAGACTTCTTTAATTTATTATTATATTTCTTCTATTCTCACGTTCCGAGACGGACAGATCCTCAAATACATTTGTAAGGACTTAACTAAAATGTGTCTAAGAAACTATTATTACTTCCTATATGATTTTGTATACTTCGTTGCCGTTCTCCAGGCCCACAAAAAAGGACGAAACGGAAAATATAAAAAATGAATGGATTTAGGCAATCTCAATGTCTCTGCATCCGCAATAGTGGGATAAAATAACAATAAAATGGGATAAATTTTATGTAAATTTGATGACTTTAATGAAAATTGATATCGCTCATATTCATTAGTTAACATGATAGTCTCTAAAGGTAACATATCCTTCATGAAAAATATTGCCATTTGGGCTAGTTGCTTTGAACGATTTCTTACTTTTGATGTTTTCATTTCATCATAAATTGGAGTTTTTAAAAGCTGCGAAGCTAATATAAGTGCTTGTCCTACTATATGGATATTATTGTATTTCTTCAAGAGTAAATTAGTTTTGTCAAAATCAATCCCTTTTCCTAACAATTTGTCGATATCAAGCAACCAACGTAGACGAAACCAAGCATGACGAGCACCATGAGAAACAAGATATAAAAATAAATCCTCTTTTCCTAAAAAATGAACCGGATAGGTTGTTATAGTACTGACTCTTCTTCTTTCCCACAATTCGGAAAATGATGGTTCGCTCCAAGGCCGAGGTTGTAACCTCCAATGAATTTCCAGTTGGATATTCCTTTGAGGATGGAAATAAACCATGTGGTGACTCTTCCATTTCCATTCATTCAATATAAATGGATTTACCTTTTTTTCGTATCCACAATTCAGAAGAAGTTTTTCTGCTTTTTCAAGACAATTTATTGGGATTAATATATCTAAATCCTTAGAGGTTCTTAAAGAAATATCATCATAAATATCTGCTGCAATTACTGGTCCCTTTAAAAAAAGTACAGCGATACGATTTTCAGTAAATAATTTACTTACTTGTTCCATTTCTCTACATAATCCAAGCATTTGAAAAATGTTTTTCCTGTATTCTTGGTACAGAGTTTCAATAACACTTTTAGGTATAACATTTTCATTTAAATTCTTTAATTTTGAATAAATGACTGGATAAACACGATGATGCATGGCTAATTGAAGGAATAACTTCCAATCAATATTCTTATACGTTTCAACTAAGAATGGCACATATCTATCTTCATTTTCAGTCTTCATAATTTCAAGTAATAATTTCAATTCTTTAGGAATGAAATCCAAATCTAGATTACACCTGTTTTCCATTATCTACTCCTTCAATTTTTTCTTGTGAACTTAGTTCAATTTTCTACTTACTGTATTATACTTAATAGTAAGTTCGCAGCTTTTTGCATTTTTTAAAGGGACATAATTTTTACAAAGATTGCTATTAATAAGTATCATTAACTCATATACTGTTTGTCAAAATACGTTTGGTATTCCCCACTAATAATTGTGTCCCACCATTCTTTATTATCAAGGAACCACTGAATTGTTTGTTTAATACCTGTCTCAAAATTATAAGTTGGTTTCCAACCTAATTTTTCTAATTTAGTAGGATCTATTGCATATCGTTTATCATGACCAAGACGATCTTGTACAAACTCTATTAAGTCTTCCGATTTACCGAGAGTATTAATTATAGTTTTAACCACTTCTAAATTGGTCCGCTCGTTATGACCACCAACATTATATACTTCACCATTCATACCTTTATGAAGAACTAAGTCAATTGCTGTACAATGATCAAAAACATGCAACCAGTCACGGATGTTTTTTCCATCACCGTAAACAGGTACCTTTTGGTCATTTACTACCCGGGAAATAGTCAATGGTATTAATTTTTCAGGAAAATGATATGGACCATAGTTATTCGAGCAGCGAGTAATATTAACCGGCAATTGGAAGGTTTCGTAATATGACCGGACTAATAAATCAGAAGATGCCTTACTTGCACTGTATGGGCTATTCGGTTGTAACGGTGTATCTTCTGTAAAGAAAGTATTAGGGTCAAAATCTAATTCTCCGTATACTTCATCTGTCGATACATGAACAAATTTAGTAATCTTATTTTCCTTTGCTGCATCTAATAATACTTGTGTGCCTAGTACATTTGTCAAAACAAAGATCTCCGGATTCGTTATAGATCGATCCACATGGCTTTCAGCTGCAAAATGAACGACATAATCAAACTTCACTCGCTCGAACAAAGACATGATTGACTTACGATCCGCAATGTCTGCTTTAACAAAATGATAGTTTGGTTTATTTTCTATCTCCTGGTGCTTCGTTAAATCCCCTGCATAAGTTAATGAATCTAAGTTGTAAATATCATAATTCGGATACTTATTTACCATAAATTGAACAAAATTCCCGCCAATGAATCCTGCTCCGCCTGTCACTAGCATCTTTTGTTTCTTCATATCAATTCACCTCTTGATTTAGCTCTTCTATATACCGGTTTAAAGCATCTTCCCATTTAGGTAAAGCAACAAATCCACTGTCTATTAACTTTTGCTTAGACATTCTTGAATTTTTAGGCCGTACTGCCCTAGTTGGATATTCTTCAGTAGTAATCGAGTTTACCTTTACTCTTTTATTTGCGTATTTAAAGATTTCTCGAGCAAATTCTGCCCAGCTACAAAAACCATCATTTGAAGCATGGTAGATTCCAAAACGATTTGTTTGAATCATATCCAATAACAGACAAGACAAATCATAAGTATAGGTAGGAGAACCAAATTGATCACCTACTACATTTAATTCATCCCGCGACTCAGATAATTTAAGCATAGTTTTAATAAAATTATTTCCATTAGCACCAAAAACCCAAGAAATCCGCACAATAAAATAATTTTCCAAGAGAGATTGTACGATTTTCTCCCCTTCAAATTTGGTTAAACCATAATAACCAATAGGATTCGGGGAATCAGTTTCTTTAAATGGATCATTTCCCTGCCCATCCAACACATAATCCGTGCTAATATAAACAAATTTAGCTCCTATCTCTTTTGCGGCTTCTGCCAGGAACCTTGTGCCATTTACGTTAACATCATAACATCTTTCTTTATCATCTTCCGCTTTATCTACGGCTGTGTATGCAGCACAGTGAATAATAGCTTCCGGTTTTAATTCTGTAACATATTTAGATACGCATTCTTTATCAGTGATATCTAAATCACAAGAGCTGGTACCATACATCTCCAGCCCTCTATAATTACCTTCCTTGACCACATCAAAACCAAGTTGTCCACTATAACCAGTTACTAATACTTTCATGGCTTATTCTCCACTCACAAAATTATTTTCAGCATCCTTTAATAACGGAGCATTTTCATCTTTAGCAGATAACACAGGTTTAATATCCATCGGCCATTCAATACCGATTTCAGGGTCACTCCAAATAATCCCTCGATCATGCTCTGGTGAATAAAGTTCGTCTACCTTATACTGAACTTCTACATTGTCTGTCAAAGTCATAAACCCATGAGCAAATCCTTTTGGAACTAATAATTGTTTTTTATTTTCTTCACTAAGCTCTACTCCATACCACTCACCATAGGTAGGGCTTTCTTTTCGAATATCAATTGCTACATCAAAGATTGAACCTTTAGTACAACGGACAAGCTTTGTTTGTGCTTTTGGATCCTTTTGATAATGTAATCCTCGTAGCGTTCCTTTTGTGGCAGAAAATGAATGATTATCTTGTATAAAAACCGTGTCTATACCAGCCTTTTTAAAGTTCTCTTCATTATAAGTTTCAGTAAACCACCCACGGTGATCACCAAAAATTTTTGGTTCAATCACCATTACACCATTTAATTTGGTTTTAGTAATATTCATGATTTTGCACCCACTAAATTTTTATCGATTAATACTTGCTCAGCTAAGCGCATCATATATTTCCCGTATTCATTTTTCTTTAAGGGTTCAGCCAACTTTATGAGTTGATCTCTTGAAATATATCCTTTTCGATATGCAATCTCTTCTAAACAAGCAACCTTTAAACTTTGCCGTTTTTCTATCGTTTCTATAAAAGTAGAAGCTTCTAATAAAGATTCATGAGTCCCTGTATCTAACCATGCAAAACCACGGCCCATTAACTCTACTTGAAGCTTACCTCTCCGTAAATATTCCTCATTCACAGCTGTAATTTCCAATTCGCCCCGTTCAGAAGGTTTAATAGATTTAGCTATTTCAACTACATCGTTATCATAAAAATATAGTCCTGTTACGGCATAGGTTGATTTTGGAGTTTGCGGTTTTTCTTCAATAGAAACCGCCTTCCCATTTTCATCAAATTCAACAACTCCAAAGCGCTCTGGATCTTTAACATTGTAGCCAAATACAGTCGCTCCTTTTTTTTGACTGGCTACTCGTTCCAAAACTTTCGTAAAACCGTGCCCATAGAAAATATTATCACCTAGAACTAGAGCAACCGATTCATCACCAATGAAATCTTCTCCTATGATAAAGGCCTGTGCTAACCCATCTGGTGAAGGCTGGATAGCATAACTTAATTCGATCCCCAATTCTTTACCATCACCCAACAGTTGCTCAAATCTAGGCGTATCTTCTGGTGTTGATATGATTAATATATCCCGAATACCTGCAAGCATTAATACAGATAACGGATAATAAATCATTGGTTTATCGTAAACCGGAATTAATTGTTTTGATATCGACTTAGTTATAGGATAAAGGCGTGTACCACTTCCACCTGCTAATATAATTCCTTTCATATTTTTATCGCCTCAGTTGTATGAAAATCTAATGGTTTTTTATCATTTAGACCAAAGTGATGTAAAATCCCTTCTACTATTCTACTTGATGCCTCACCATCTCCATATGGATTTGATGATTGAGCCATCTTGTCATATGCGACTTTGTCTATTAACAACTTATTAGCTAAATTGAATATCACATTTTCATCTGTTCCAGCTAATTTTAATGTTCCAGCCTCTATTCCTTCTGGTCTTTCAGTTGTATCTCTAAGAACCAGCACAGGTACACCTAATGAGGGAGCTTCTTCTTGAACACCACCCGAATCAGTCATAATTAAGTATGCTTTGGATGCAAAATTATGAAAATCAATTACATCGAGCGGATCTATTAAATGAATACGGGGATGTTCCCCAAGGATTTCATTTGCGATTTTTTGAACAATAGGATTCATATGAACAGGATATACTACTATTGTATTTTCGTGGCAATCAACTATTCTCTTAATAGCTTTGAAAATATTTCTCATAGGTTCACCCAAATTTTCTCTGCGATGAGCTGTAACTAAGATTAATCTTTTGTCACCGATAGAATCCAAAATAGGATGACTATAGTCATCTAATATAGTCGTTTGTAGAGCATCGATAGCCGTATTACCAGTCACATAGACATTTTTCTCTTTCTTATTTTCTTTTATAAGATTCGAAGCAGCTTTTTTAGTTGGCGCAAAATGTAAATCAGCTAAAACACCTGTCAATTGACGATTAGCTTCTTCTGGATAGGGAGATAACATATTCCCTGTGCGTAAACCTGCTTCTACGTGCCCAATAGCTATTTGATTATAAAATGCAGCCAAACTAGCAATAAATGTTGTCGTAGTGTCTCCATGAACCAATACTAAATCTGGCTTGACTTCTTGTATGACTTTATTCAATCCGTCTAATCCCCTTGTTGTAATATCAACTAGGGTTTGGTTAGCTTTCATAATATTTAAATCGTAATGAGGCTTTATCTTAAATATATCTAAAACCTGATCTAACATTTCCCTATGTTGTGCTGTAACAACTACAACTGATTCTATTTGTTCCTTATATTTTTCTAATTCTAATACTAGAGGAGCCATTTTTATAGCTTCTGGTCTTGTACCAAATACAGTCATTACCTTAAGTTTTTTATTTAGCATAGTTCTCACTCCATAAGAAACCTTGCTTTATACAGCAAGGTTTAATTTTTTGAAAATAAAGTTTCATATTCATTAACAATTTTATCCCATGAGTATTCTTTTCTTATTCTTTCCTTAGCTGCTTTACCTAGGTTCTCAATCTGAATTGGAGTATAATTCTCCACTTCTTTAATTAAATTAGTAAGTGAATTTGTTTCTTTAGAAAAATAAACAGCTCCATCTTTTCCAACTTCTTTATTGAATACAACATCCAAAAGTAAATTTAAATTTGTAGAAGCCAATGCTTCTAAAAGTGAAGGATTTGTCCCACCCACTTCATGACCATGGAAATATCCATAAGCATTTTCTCTTATTTTTTTAAGTAACTCTTGATTATAAACCGTTCCCACAAACTTTATACGATGATCTTTTTCAAAGTTGGTTGTTTGTTTCAGCTGTTCATAAAAAGCATTTTCCTCAACATTAGCAATTAGAATAAAATCTTTTGTAGACGAGGAATTCATAAACTCTTTTATCATTAATTCATAATTGTTTTCAGGAACAAATCGTCCAACAACTAAATAATACTCTTTAGACTGAATTTGATGCCTTTCATACCAATCGAAAAGTTGTTTATCCTCATTACTCAAAATAGACGGGGTAATATCAGCACCGTAAGCAATAAATGTTGTTTTAGGTTTAAATGCTGCATAATCGGTATGTATATAACTCTCTATCCCTATAGAGTCACAGACTAATAAATCTGCATTTTTCACCATTAATTTTTCAGATATCTTCCAATAGCGCTTTACCCAGTAATTCCATTTACTTCGTTTCCATTCGTGTCCATCAGGATTCACAAAAACTTGTGCCCCAAGTTTATCTAACTGCTTTTTATAATATGAAAAGAAAGGACCAATTCGGCAAGCTAAAATATATACAATACAGTTCTTAAGCTGATTCTCCTTAATATAACGAATACTTTCTTGTAAACTTAAAATATCATATAGTACCGCTCTAGCGCTTCCAACTTTGGGTACCTTCACATTAAAACAGCGTGCTTTGTTATGATAGAATTCACTATTATCTTCACCTAAACATGAAACATGATACATGATATTATTATTTACCTTACGTGCTGTTAAATACTCTACAAATGTTTCAAATCCACCGTACTTAGCCGGAATACCTTTAGAACCTATGACAAATATATTTTTCATACCAAAACTCCTAAAACTTCTTTATATAAAGTTTCTATATCTCTCGCATGTTTTTCAAGAGCATATGGAAAATCATCATTATTAATATAATCGTTCATTTTTTTAAGAATATTTCTATCATTTATTAACTTTTCTAAAATTGTCTCAAGCTCGTTCGTTTCAGGGTTAAAGATCACTCCCGTTTCCCCATCCCTTATTATATCTTTACATCCTACATGATCTGATACTATTATCGGTACTCCATAGGATAAAGCTTCTAACCCAATAAATCCAAAAGTTTCTTTACAAATACTAGGAACAATTAAAACATCTGTATTATCGAATATATTTTCCATTTCATCATAATGATATCGACCATGAAAGGTTATATGATCTTGTTCAGCTTGATCTAGTGCTATCTTATTATTGTTACCATACACATTCAATTTCCAGTTCTTTTGGTCGCGCCTTAACAATCTACTAACTGACTCACGAAGAAGAGGAAAACCCTTATATTTTTCTGTTGGACCTAAAAAACTAATCTTTAGAGGTGTATCATTATTGTAAGTTTTCTTTTTTCTATTATCAAAAATATTATTATGTGAAATTGGTAAGACGGTACCTTCAATATCTAAAAATTTCCTGAATTCATGCTTCGTGACTTCACTATTAAAATGGAAATAATCTATGAGATGAAAAATCTCAAAATAATATTTTCTTAAATTAGTGAATTTTGTGGCTAATACTAAATCAACCTTCTCACTTTGCAATAATTCTTCAGATATTTTTTCATTTATAATTTCATTTTTTCTTCTTCTTAATTCCTTAACCAATTTATTATCTTTAAAAGTACGATACGTTTTTGATTGCATAAAATATATTAATGGTAAGCTATAAGCATTTTGGTTACATGTAACACACTTGCGTCCTCCATCATTATCCAAACAGACATTCCCATTTGAATCTATCAAATTCACCTTAGGGCAAATTCCATAGTAGTCATGGGTAGAAAACACCATTTTTATCTTTAAGTCCTTCGCAGCCAGAAAAAATTCCTTATGAATTCCCATTAGAGTATGAATATGAATTATATCTGGATTTACTTTCTTTAAGAAAGAACTATAAATATTCTTAGGATAGACATTTTTCATGAATTTTTCTGGATTACCAATACCACCCAAAAGAGGAATGGGCAATGGATTTACAATTTCAAAAACTTTTAATCCTTGGGTTCCCGTTCCTGCAGCGATTGATGTTTTTTTACTAATATTGTAATTACCTGGAAAAAGCAAAAAAACCTTGTATCCTTTTTTTACTTGGTGATTCATTAAATCAACAGAATATTTTGTAAGCCCCCCAGTTCTATAAGGAGGTAAACCTAATGAATAATGCAAAACATTCATATTTTAACATCCTTCTCAAAATCATTAATAGCAGTATTAATAACGTTTGTTATATCCATAGCTTGTTGTTCGCGAGAATATTTTTTCCTATCTGAAAAGTCATAACTTTTTTTCATAATTTCCGATAATGCTTGGACAATTGAACCCACATTATGCTTCGCAGCCACGCCATACTTAGGCTCAATTAATTTAATTAATTCTTTATCTTCTGTTACAGCTAATATAGGTTTACATGAACCAATATATTCAAAAGTTTTACCTGGTATAGCATAGTCACTTCCCTTTTTATGAGTAAGAATAACAGCAATATCCGATTTTTTTAATATTTCGATTGCTTCCTCATGAGGCTTGGTACCTAATATATTTATTTTAACTCTATTTCTATTTATATTACTTAAATCTGTTACAGCTTCATTATCCAGTACTCCAACTATATTTAAGACTATTTCTTTATTAGCATACTCAGAATACTTGTCTAATGCTTTTATTAGATCCGTAATATTCCTCCCTTTATATATCGATCCAATATGAGAAAAGATTATTTGTTTTTTCGTTACAAATTCTGGATTAAATTCACAATCAATAAATTTTTTATAGTCATAGCCATTCCTTATTAATTTCAAATCAACTGTTTTATTGTTTATTAAATTACTATAATATTTCTTTATCCCCTCAGACAATGCAATTAATTTATCAGCGTTTTCTAATAAAATTGTTTCTGCCTTAGCATATACTCGCCTAGGATTACCAATCCCAATCGAATGATTTAAGATATCTCTAATTTCAACCACAACTGGAATAGTAGGGTATTTTTTCTTTATATACTTTAATATATATAATCCGTATACATCTGGCACTGTAACGAAAACACAATTAATATTGTTTACAGAGATATCATTTTCCAAACTTTTTAAAAAGAGCTTATTTTTTTTATAAAAAAGAGTTTTGCTTAATTTTAAATTTCTCCAAATTTTTAATATAAACGGTTTCCGTAAAAAAGAACTTAATTTCCTTTTTTTGTTTGAATGGTCCTCTAAAGAAGATGAATAATTGGTTTCAAATGTAGTAAACTTATAATTTTTTATGGAATAAATACTATCCATTGCTCCAAAGTTAATATTATTTACTACATACAGATTAAAATTCCCCTTTATTTCTTTCATTAATTCTGCATATCTAACAGAAGCAACAACTGGTTCCCCTTCAATATAATCAGATATTATTAATAAATTTTTTTTCATCTATATTCCTTCTATCATTTTGTTATTTTTAATTTTAGATGGATTAACGTAATATTGTTAAAATATCGTAAGCAGAAAGGGATAGGTTTTAAAAATATCACCTACAATTTGATAAGTTGATCAAATACTTTTAGCTAAGAGACATTATTATTACGAAACTCAATTTATCAAACTGCTAAAAAAACGACGATTGGTATCTTTTAAACTTTAATTTCTCTATCTAGTTAGAATTAAAAACACAAGGGGCTTTTTTATAACAAGGATTTTTTTATCCTTATACCCTGAAAACCTATTTAATCTTCTAAAAATACCGCACTATATAACATAATAAAAAAGATGAAATTCGGGATAGAATAATATTGATTTGGATTAAAATTAGATACAATTAAAAATCCAATCAATAATATTGGTATAAACCATTTCTGGTTTATTTTTTTAAAACCCCTGAATGCTATATAAACTAATAAGGTTATAAAACAGATGAAATTAAATATTCCTTGTTCAACCAGTACATTTAATAACTGAGAGTGAATTACTATATCCTGGATATGAAAATTCGCAAACAAAGAAAAGGTATACTGCCCTGCCCCTATTCCGAGCAAAGGTAGATCAGAAAGAATTAATTTAACATTTTCAAACTGATAAAAGCGTGATAAGTGCGTAGCTCCTCTATCAATAAATAAAACTTTATAAATATTATCAAAAAAGAAATAAATTATTAAACTGAATATTCCTAGAAGAAAAGTAGCAAAAAAGATTTTTAGAGCGACATGTAATTTATCCTTTGACCTGATAATAATAAAACAAAGAATCACTTCAATTAGAATCGCTAAATATCCTATCCTTGTTATAGTTAAAATACAGAAAATTAAATTAAAAATAATAGCAATAAACCCTATTATTTTATTGTACTTATAAAAATATAATATAAGTATAGGCATAAAAATAGCTGCAAGGTTTCCAGCTCCATTACTGGCACCTACTATACCTATAGCCCTTTTTGTTAAATTTCTCCCTTCTGTGTAAATAATATCCGACTTGTTAGAAAATAATAAAAAAGAAGCATTAAAAATATACTGCAAGAAACCTATTACTGAGTTAATTATTGATAATATAACAATCGCTATTATTATTTGTTTTAGCTTTAGACCGTTTTTACTTAATATATAAATAACTATACCTACCAATAATAAATCTATTAATAGGTTTAAATTATTGAAAAACAAAATGTAATTATAAATTTCCGAGTATAATAATTGTAATAATAAAGAAATTATCATCAGAAAAAACAATAATATTATAAACTTTATGATTTTTCCTTTGTAAGAAAAATCATATTTCATTTTAATATTTTTCTGCTTTTTAATAACCGAAATAGTAAAAAACGCCCATATTATTGTAACATTAATAAAAGTTAGTAAGGACACGTAGATAGGTTTGTTAAAAATCACGACATTAATTCCAAGATTTGAACTAAAGGTAAAAAAAACTGTAAAAAGAATGCCCCCATTTAATAAGGTATACTTTTTACTTGAATATAAAAAAATAATCGATGTATATAAAGTTGATAACAAAAGTAGTAATATTAAAAATTTCATAATCTACTCCATTCTGGGAATACTCTTCTTTATTTTGGTTGAATCTACATTTAAAACACTCCTTTAGCTTCTTCAAATTTATTTTCTTTTCATTACTTTTTTAAATAGGAATGCATTAATAAAGATTGTGATAAAATAAACCAATGAATTTGCAATCGCTCCACCAATCATTTCAAAATTTTTAATTAAAATGTAATTTAAAATAACATTTAATGTGAACGAGCACAAACTAACATAAAAATTTATATTTGATTTTCCTAGACTCATTAATGTCATGCCTTTAGGAGAATAAATACTCCAACATATAAAACC
>NZ_VHIK01000019.1:0-57100 GCF_006680105.1 Bacillus sp. B4EP4a | reverse complement strand
CTGTGAGAGTAGGACGCCGCCAAGCCATTTAAAAAGATCAGCCATCCGGCTGGTCTTTTTTTGCATAATGCAAAGAAAAATCATTGGATATAAAGGGATTATCAATTATGGAAACTTTTATAAAGACATACACGTATTGAAATTCTTCATCATACATTGTTAAAAGCATCCCCGGTTCTCTTAAACTATTTAAATTAATGTATGCGAACAATGGTTTTTGGGGAGAATGCAGGTATGGAGGTGGAGATGTTGGGGACAACAACAACCAAAACGACGGCAGGGGAAACGTGCGCGGTTTGTGAACAAATAAAAGGGATGGGTATACATTTATATACGACTTTTATTTGTGAGGAATGTGAAAGGGATATGATCAGGACGGATACGAACGATCCCAAGTACCAATATTACTTAAAGCAATTAAGAAAAATCACTAATCCTGAAATATTATCATGAAAAAATAGTATGTGGAGAGTTAAAGAGTCAGAGAAAAAAGAAATGATGTGTTTCTTTAATCTCTGATTCTTTTTTTTGTACTTTAGAAGAATGCTTGGCAACATGCTCCAGTATTTCTGTATGTTCCCTCTAAACAGACTGTTCGGAGACGCATAATTGCCTTTCAGCCGACGCAATATGAGATAAAATTGAACTAATTTGATAAAATGAAAAAATACTATGTTATGAGGGAAGAGAAAAATGAATCAATCACAGACACCGTTGTTCGATGCACTGAGTGCTTTTTATAAAAAAAGCCCAATATCTCTGCATGTCCCAGGGCATAAGAATGGATGGGTGTTTAATAAAAAGGGCCAAGCCTTATACAATCCCCTTCTTGGTATTGATGCCACGGAGATAAGCGGTTTAGATGACCTGCATGCTCCAGAGGGCGCCATTTTACAGTCCGAGCAACTACTCTCTGACCTATATGGGGTAAAGCGGAGTTATTTTTTGGTTAATGGTTCCACCGTAGGCAACATTGCCATGATTCTTGCTACCTGCCGGGAAGGTGATAAGGTCCTTGTCCAAAGAAACTGCCATAAATCAATTTTACATGGATTGATGTTAGCGAATGTACAACCGATCTTTTTACAACCAGCTTATTATGAGAAATGGGGCATTGCTGGCGGTGTGGGATCGGAACTAATTGAAGAAGCCTTGAGTGTACATCCAGATGTAAAAGCCATCATTGTTACCTATCCTAATTATTATGGTCTTGGTGAAGACTTGACGGAAATGGTAAGACTCGCACATCAAAAGGGGATCCCTGTGTTGGTGGACGAGGCACATGGCGCTCATTTTCAGTTAGGAAGCCCGTTTCCTAAGCCAGCAATTTTGGCAGGGGCAGATGCCGTTGTCCATTCAGCGCATAAAACACTGCCGGCTATGACGATGGGGTCATTTCTTCATGTGGATTCATCCTTAGTTGATGTCGATCAAGTATCATTCTATTTACAAATGCTTCAGTCGAGCAGTCCATCTTACCCAATTATGGGATCGCTGGACTTAGCTAGGGCCTACTTAGCCGCTTTTACATCAGAAGATAAAATATCCCTTATTGAAAAGATATCAGACTTCAGGTGGGAATTAGGTGCCCTGCAAACAGTAAGGGTGCTGGAGGCCCCACTAGGCACCTTGGCAGACCCGTTGAAAGTGGTCATTCAATCAACAAATGGTTTAAGCGGGTTTGAGTTACAGCAGCTATGTGAAGCCGAAGGCATTTTTACGGAATTGGCTGACCCTGATAATTTATTAATGATTTTACCCTTATTAAAAATGGGTACCGAATTTCCTTTTTATGAAATCGTTCAAACTATAAAAAGTGCCACTGAAGACAGAACTGGAAACAAGGAATCAAATCTTGGGGTCCTATGGCCTGATGGAAGATCAATGACAGGACTTGAAATGCCATACTCCGCCATGAAGCATAGTAAATCCAAATCTGTAACATTACAGAAAGCAGTGGGTGAGGTATCTGCCGAGATGGTCATTCCTTATCCGCCGGGCATCCCTTTAATTATGTCCGGGGAAATGATTACTCCTGAGCATATATTCAATCTGAGGAGACTGCTAGAACTGGGATCAAGGTTTCATGGAGGTTCCTCCCTCTCAAACGGAGAATTGATCGTTTATGAAAGCGGGCATTAAAATGATATACTACAAACAAAGAACCTTGGAGGTACATCGATGAAACGTGGTATTTTTATAACAATGGAAGGGCCTGAGGGTGCCGGGAAAACAACAATTACCCAAATGCTTGGCAAGGCCCTGCAACAAGAAGGCTATCAAGTCCTATTAACGCGTGAGCCGGGGGGAGTTCCCATTTCGGAGCAAATTAGGGAAGTGATCCTTAATAAAGATAATACAGCCATGGACTCGAGAACAGAGGCTTTATTATACGCAGCAGCAAGGCGTCAGCATTTAGTGGAAGTGGTCATGCCTGAGTTGGAACGAGGGGGAATTGTCCTCTGTGACCGATTCATAGATAGCTCGTTAGCCTATCAGGGTCATGCAAGGGGCTTGGATATAGAAGAAGTTTATAATATCAATAAATTCGCAATTGGAGATATGATGCCAGATGCCACGTTCTTTTTTGATATAGACCCAGAAGAGGGATTGAGACGTATCCAGTCCAATGGGGAACGGGAAGTGAACCGTCTGGATCTTGAAGCCCTCGACTTCCATAAAAAAGTTCGTGAGGGGTATCAGTTCATTATAAATAGATGGAAAGACCGTTTCATTATCGTGGATGCAGGCCGGACAATAGATGAAGTCCTTGAGGAAACGAAAGCCAGCTTGCTGAAATTTTTAGCGAAAGCAGGAAACTAAATATACAGGTTTCCATAATATTCAACCAATACTATTCCAGACAAGGACTAGTTGATATAATGGAGTTAGTAAAAATTCAGAGTAACCGGAGGATGATGAGAATGAAAATGATCATTGCTGTCGTTCAAGACAAGGATAGTCATCGCCTGCTGAATGAATTAGTGGAAAATAATTTCGGAACGACCAAGCTAGCCAGCACTGGCGGGTTTTTAAAATCAGGCAATACGACTTTTATGATTGGCACAGAGGATGAACGTGTTGACAAAGCCATCCAGATCATCAAACAGAATTGTCAGTCGCGATCCCAATTAGTATCACCGGTTTCACCGATGGGCGGGAATGCCGAGTCCTATGTACCTTACCCAGTGGAGATTCAAGTAGGCGGTGCGACCATTTTTGTTCTGCCGGTTGAAAACTTTTTACAATTTTAACGGTTAGTTTTAGGGAGGTTCATTATGAAAATCAACCATGATATCCCTATTAAGCTGGATAAATCGCGTCAGGATGCCAAGCAGTTTCAAACTGGAAATGGCAGATTTCAGCAAATGGTCCAGACACAGGATCAAAAGATGCAAATCCAAACATTAAACCGTTTGATTGGCGATATTGAAGGGGCGGGTCAGCGTTTAGTAAGGTCACGCACTTTTAGGGAATTGGCAAAATATAAAGCATTGGTGAAACGGTTTGTTAAAGAAGCGGTTGAATATGGACTGGAACTGAAGCAATCCACGAGCTGGAACGAATATGGACAGAGCAGGCCGTTGAAAACCGTGGAAACGATAGATGTAAGATTAGTTGAGTTAAGTGAGGAAATTCTTAATAAAGAGAAAAGCTCGCTTGAAATATTGGAAATGATAGGCGAGATTAAAGGTCTTCTGATTAATTTATATACTTAAGTGAGTTGATGGTTTTGGATAAAACATGGCAGGAAATGAGTCAAATTCAGCCGCAGGTAATGACGATGCTGCAAAATAGCATAACGAAGAAAAGGGTGGCTCATGCATATTTATTTGAAGGGGAAAAAGGGACAGGTAAGCAAGAGATAAGCAATGCCTTTGCCAAAAGCTTACTATGTGAAGCCCCGACAACAGGTTATGAGCCATGCGAACTTTGTCGGAATTGCAAACGGATTTCAAGTGGGAATCATCCTGATGTCCATTTGATAGAAAGAGACGGTCTCTCAATAAAGAAAGAGCAAATTAAGGGTCTTCAGGAAGAATTTTCTAAAAAAAGTGTAGAGGCGGATCGGAAGGTTTATATGATTGCCGATGCTGACAAAATGTCGGTGGGGGCAGCCAACAGTCTATTGAAATTTTTAGAAGAACCTTCGGCTGATACTGTAGCAATATTGATGACCGAACAGCTTCAGAGGATTCTGCCGACTATATTATCAAGGTGCCAAGTGATTTCGTTCAAGCCATTATCTCCTGAAAATGTGAAACGGAAGCTGATGGAACAGGATGTAGAACCACAGCTGGCTTCGGTTATTGTACACATAACACAGAATGTGGAAGCTGGAATCGGGCTTAGTCATGATGAATGGTTTGTACAAGCTCAAAAAATAGTGGTAAAATTATATGAAGTGTTAAAACTTAATTCCTTGAAGGCATTGCTGTACCTTCAGACGGATTGGTTCACACACTTTAAAGAAAGAGAACAGGTTGACAGAGGTCTTGATTTGTTACTTCTTATATATAAGGATTTATTATACATTCAGTTGGACAAAAAGGACTTCGTTGTGTTCCAAAATAAACTGAAGGAATTTGAAACTCACGCTCTTCATCTTTCCCCAAGACGCCTTGCTGAACATATGGGTTGCATTTTGGAAGCAAAAAGGAAGCTGATGTCCAACACGAATCCACAGCTGTTGATGGAACAGCTTGTGCTGAATTTGCAGGAGGGATCATGATTTGTATGATGTTGTAGGTGTCCGTTTTAAAAAGGCGGGCAAAATATACTACTTCGATCCGGGTGAATTCGCTATTCCTAAGGACGATTTTGTAATAGTGGAGACTGTCCGCGGTGTTGAATTCGGTAAAGTCGTTACAGCCCGAAAACAAGTAGATGAAAACGATGTTGTCCTGCCATTGAAAAAAGTACTTCGGGTCGCTGATGCAAAGGATAAGCTGATTGTAGACGAGAACAAGGCGGCTGCAGAAGAGGCTTACTCTATATGTTGTCAAAAGGTTGTGGAGCATAAGCTGGATATGAAGCTTGTTGATGTGTCATATACTTTCGACAGAAATAAAGTCGTGTTTTATTTTACAGCGGATGGTCGCGTGGATTTCCGTGATTTAGTCAAAGATTTAGCTGCCATATTCAGAACTCGCATAGAACTGCGCCAAATTGGGGTAAGGGATGAGGCAAAGATGCTTGGTGGCATCGGGCCTTGTGGCAGAATGCTTTGCTGCTCCACATTTCTTGGGGATTTTGAACCGGTTTCCATCAAAATGGCGAAGGATCAGAATTTATCATTAAACCCTACAAAAATCTCAGGTTTATGCGGTCGATTGATGTGCTGTCTGAAATATGAAAATGATGAGTATGAAAGTGCGAAGGAAATGCTTCCTGATTTAGGTGAAATGATTAATACGCCTGGTGGCAAAGGCAAGGTAGTGGGGCTTAATATTCTAGAACGCGTACTTCAGATTGAACTAATCGAGCAAGAAAGAGTATTAGAGTATACTCTAGATGAGATTCTAAAAGAGGGAGCCGTTTCTATTCAAGCCACAGATTATTAAGGTGGTGGGAGAGCGTGGATAAGAAAGATATTTTTGAGTCGGTGACCAATATGGAAACCCAGATAGGCCAATTATATAAGCAGCTTGGAGAATTGAAGCAGAACTTAGCTGAAATCCTTGAGGAAAATCAGTCGCTCAAGCTGGAGAAAGAGCATTTGCGCCATCGGTTGGGCCTTGTGGAAGTCGAAAGTGCGCCTGCTGCAGTAAAGGTCAAACAAAAAGTGAAAAACCGTACCGCAAGTACGGACAAGGTTATGGATATCGGGGAAGGCTATGATAATTTAGCCCGTATCTATCAAGAAGGCTTTCATATTTGTAATCTGCATTTTGGCAGTTTACGAAAAGAAGGGGATTGCCTGTTCTGTTTATCTTTTTTAAACAAGAAGTGATAAAGGAATAATATAAAAGATGTTTCTTTTACGTGATAGATAGACCGTTTACAATATATAGTGATTCGGGGTCTGACGCATACTATGAGTCAGACCCCTTTTTGTACGATAGTAATGTAGAAGCATGGTCCCTAAACATGCTTTTTCGATACATGATTAGGAGGGTAACAGCAATGGTAGAACTTAAAGGCGATGAGCGCCTGGATTATCTATTGGCTGAGAATTTAAGGATCATCCAGAGCCCATCGGTGTTCTCTTTTTCATTAGATGCCGTTTTATTATCAAGGTTCGTAAATGTACCGATCCAAAAAGGGAAAATCGTAGATCTTTGCTCAGGTAATGGGGTCGTACCTTTGCTGCTGAGTACAAGAACGAAAGGAACAATTACCGGTGTTGAAATTCAAGAGCGGTTATATGACATGGCCCAGAGGAGCATGGACTATAATGGCGTATCCTCCCAAATCGAGATGATTCATGGGGATATAAAGGAAATTCCAAAACAGATGGGGTATAGCAAATATGATGTCGTTACTTGCAATCCACCCTATTTCCCGACGCCATCGATCGAGGAAATTAACAAGAATGAGCACTTTGCAATTGCCCGACATGAAATAATGTGTAATCTTGAGGACGTCATGCGTGTTTCAAGCCAGTTGCTGCGTCAAGGTGGGAAGGCTGCATTCGTTCATAGACCGGGCCGTCTGATGGATATCCTGCATTTCATGAGGATGTACAGAATTGAACCGAAGCGACTGCAATTCGTTTATCCTAAGAGTTCAAAAGAAGCGAATACGATTCTTATAGAAGGGATAAAGGACGGCAACCCTGATTTGAAGATTCTTCCTCCACTTGTTGTATATAATGATCAGAATGAGTATAATCCGGAAATCAGAAGGATTCTATATGGAGAGGAATAAGCATTATTTTTATGTTTTGAAATGCAGGGACGGC
Source organism: Bacillus sp. B4EP4a (assembly GCF_006680105.1). NCBI lineage: Bacteria > Bacillati > Bacillota > Bacilli > Caryophanales > Bacillaceae > Bacillus > Bacillus sp. B4EP4a. Next base: position 50,196 of record NZ_VHIK01000019.1, on the reverse strand, counting down.
AGCTATTATGCCGGATATACAAATAATTTGCACCGTAGGGTTGATGCTCATAATAATGGCAGGGGTGCAAAGTATACACGAGGCCGGACCCCGGTTGAACTGATTTATCATGAAATATTCGAAACACGGACATTGGCCATGCAGGCTGAATATAAATTTAAGCAATTAACAAGAAAACAAAAGCAAAAGTGGATGGCAAAGGAGGATACATGATATGTGGCAGCAAAAGAGTTTTGAAAAAGAAGGATTGGAGCCAGCTCTATATCTGGTTCCTACACCAATAGGAAACCTTGAGGATATGAGTTTCCGGGCTTTAAGAATCTTAAAGGAAGCGGATGTCATTGCTGCTGAGGACACGCGAAATACGAAGAAGTTATGCAACTACTTTGAAATTTCGACACCTATCGTCAGTTACCATGAACATAATAAGGAATATAGCGGGAAGCAAATGCTAGAGAGGCTTCGATCTGGAGAGGTCATCGCATTGGTGAGTGATGCTGGCTTGCCGACGATATCCGACCCGGGATATGAACTGGTCAAAGATGCCATTGCCGAACAGTTTAAAGTCATCCCGTTGCCGGGGGCAAATGCTGCATTAACTGCATTGATCGCATCTGGACTGATTCCGCAGCCTTTTTACTTTTATGGCTTTCTACAACGGGGAGCAAAAGAAAAAAAGCAGGAGCTGGAAAAATTAAAAAAAATGGAATCGACTTGGATCGTTTATGAATCGCCACATCGATTGAAAGAAACATTGAAACATATGCATGAAATTTTAGGTGACCGCCGTATAGTATTATGCCGCGAATTAACCAAGAAATTCGAAGAGTTCATTCGAGGGACTGTGAGTGAAGCATTGACGTGGGCGATGGAATCTGAAATTCGCGGTGAGTTCTGTTTAATAATTGAAGGTGGGCAATGGTCGGAAGAGGAACCTGAAGAAGCTTGGTGGATGGCCCTTGATATCGTCGGTCATGTTAATCATTATATAGAAACCAAGCAGTTCACTTCAAAGGATGCAATCAAGCAGGTCGCAAAAGATCGCAATATGCAAAAACGTGATGTATATCAAGCGTATCACATTGATATACAATAATAATAAACATAAAAAAAAACTTCCGATGATCGGAAGTTTTTTTATCATTTATTTAGAAGCAGTGAAGTTTTGTTGAATTTCTTGAATAAGTAATTCTGCACCTTCACGACTAAGGATCAATTTACCATTAGCAAGTGTAAGGTTGTTATCGGAAACTTCACCTGTAACTTGGCAAGTCATGTTTGGTTTGTATTTTTTCAAGATGATGCGCTCATCATCAACATAGATTTCAAGAGCGTCTTTCTCAGCGATACCCAATGTACGACGAAGTTCGATTGGAATAACCACCCGGCCTAACTCATCAACTTTACGAACAATACCTGTAGATTTCATTTTAAAAATTCTCCTCTCAGTTACAATCTAGTACCCTATTTCTATTTTTTTCGCCATTATTCGACAAATTTTTTTATAAATTTATAATACCAGCCATTCCCAAATTCGTCAATGATTTATTTTCATTTTTTTGTAAGAAATAGCATGCCTCTTTTCGTGTAACAAAAAGGCTTTTAAAGAGGAAAAATCGGTTATATCTTTAAAAGTGAAGAAATAGCAGGATACAAAGAACTACTCACTTCACCACATTTCGACAAAGTATGCATATAAAAAACACACTTCACTATTATATGATTAAATATAATTTAGTTTCAAAACAAAAGTTCTGAATTAAGGATAATTTTCTGGAAAAGTTTACGAATATGTGAGTTGTTGCACAAAAAAAGAAATTTAGGTATATTTTGTTGAGGTAAGAGGTAATGCTGTCATAAGGGAAGTTCACTTCCAGTACCCTTATTGTTAAAATGAGATTTACTTATATTTTTTTATTCTATTAACATGATGATTAGATTAGTGATTATTGTCGCGCAGAATTGTATATAGCGTTAAAATAGAGATAATAGCTTAAAATATATTCTTATAGCTTGGGCCAGTCCTATAGCCGGTTTTTCAAATGATGAGGAGGGAACGAAGTGCAAGATAAATTAAAAACATTCTATATCACGACACCCATATATTATCCGAGTGGTAATTTACATATAGGGCACGCGTATACGACAGTGGCAGGGGATGCCATGGCTCGTTATAAAAGGATGCGTGGCTTCGATGTCATGTATTTAACAGGAACTGATGAACATGGTCAAAAAATCCAGCGTAAAGCGGCTGAGGAAGGAGTCACTCCTCAGCAATATGTAGATAATATCGTATCGGGGATTAAAGAGCTCTGGGAAAAGCTTGATATTTCATATGATGATTTCATCAGGACGACGGATGATCGCCATAAAGAGGTCGTAGCCAAGATTTTCAAAAGGCTATTGGACCAGGGTGATATATATTTGGACCAATATGAAGGATTATATTGTACACCATGCGAATCTTTCTTCACGGAACGTCAGGTGGAAGAAAGTAATGGAAATTGTCCTGATTGCGGCAGGCCTGTTGAAAAGGTGAAAGAGGAATCTTATTTCTTTAAGATGAGTAAATATGCGGATCGGTTACTGAAATTTTATGAGGAGAACCCGGATTTCATTCAACCGGAATCGCGCAAAAACGAAATGATCAATAACTTCATCAAGCCTGGATTGGAAGACCTGGCCGTTTCCCGTACTACTTTCGATTGGGGCATCAAGGTGCCGGGAGATCCAAAGCATGTTATTTATGTATGGATTGATGCATTGACCAATTATATAACGGCATTAGGGTATGGAACGGATAATGATTCTAAATACTTGAATTATTGGCCTGCCGATGTACATCTGGTCGGAAAGGAAATCGTTCGTTTCCATACAATATATTGGCCGATCATGTTAATGGCCCTTGACGTGCCGCTTCCAAAGAAAGTCTTTGCCCACGGATGGCTTCTCATGAAAGATGGTAAAATGTCCAAATCAAAAGGGAATGTAGTAGATCCCGTTACATTGATTGATCGTTACGGTTTGGATTCTTTACGCTACTACTTATTGCGTGAAGTACCATTTGGTTCAGATGGAGTATTTACACCGGAAGGGTTTGTGGAACGGATCAATTTTGACCTGGCAAATGATTTAGGGAATTTATTAAATCGAACAGTTGCAATGGTCAATAAGTATTTTGATGGTGTGATTCCAAATTACGGAGGATCCAATGGCGAATTCGAAAAGGCTTTGCTTGAAATGAACCAAGATACGGTAGGTAAGTATGAGGAAGCAATGGAAAACATGGAATTTTCAGTTGCACTAACATCCATTTGGCAACTCGTGAGCAGAACTAATAAATTCATTGATGAGACCCAGCCATGGACTCTTGCTAAAGATGAATCAAGGAAGGAAGACCTTGCTAGTGTCATGGTTCATTTGGCGGAATCATTACGCAGGACGGCAATCCTTTTGAAACCGTTCTTGACGCAAACACCGGAAAAAATCTTTGCTCAGCTTAGCATCAAAGATGATGTGTTAAAATCCTGGGACAGTTTAGCGGAATTCGGTCAAATTCCTGCTGAAACAAAAGTCTTGAAGGGAGAGCCGATCTTCCCTCGTCTGGATATGGAAGAGGAAGTTTTATATATTAAAGATCAAATGCAGGGCGGCGCCCCCAAGGCCGAGGAAAAAGTGGAAGAGACGATTCCCGAAGTTGATGAAATCACTATTGATGACTTTACAAAAGTGGAGCTTCGTGTTGCTCAGGTCATGGAAGTTGAGCCTGTTAAGAAGGCGGATAAGCTTCTTAAACTTCAGCTTGATTTGGGTTATGAGAAACGCCAAGTCGTATCAGGCATTGCACAGCACTATAAACCTGAAGATTTAGTAGGCAAAAAAGTGATATGCGTAACAAATTTGAAACCTGTTAAACTTCGTGGCGAGCTCTCTCAAGGAATGATTTTGGCGGGAAGCCAGGATGGAGTGCTCTCAGTCGCTACAATAGATTCATCGATTCCTAATGGTTCAAAGGTGAAATAAACCGATGAAAACATAAAGGTGTTTCATATGAAACATTTTTATGTTTTTTTCTTTATGCTTTTGGAAAAAGTAATTTAAAACAGGTTTAGTTTTTTGTTCTGCATTTATTTGTTGGGCATATAGGATCCTTTGTAATCTTTTTGTTACCTAAATGTGAAACATAAAACTTTCATTTTTTTATAAAATAGTGCTAGAAAGGAAGAAAAATAATGTTATTTGATACACACGTACATGTTAATGCGGAACAATTCGACGAGGATCTCGAAGACGTAATAGACAGAGCTAAGGAAGCAGGAGTCAATAATATGGTAGTCGTTGGTTTTGACCGGCCTACTATTATAAGGGCAATGGAATTAATAGAAGCTTATGATTTCATGTATGCCGCGGTCGGATGGCATCCTGTGGATGCTATAGATATGACAGAAGAGGACTTACAATGGATCGAGGAATTATCCAATCATCCAAAGGTTGTGGCCATTGGTGAGATGGGCCTGGATTATCATTGGGATAAATCGCCGAAAGATGTTCAAATGGAGGTGTTCAGGAAGCAAATCCGATTGGCAAAAAAGGTGGGTCTGCCCATTATCATCCATAATCGGGAAGCGACCGCGGATATCGTGAACATCCTCAAGGAAGAAGAGGCATCAAGGGTTGGGGGCATCATGCATTGCTTTAGCGGAAGTGCAGAAACGGCTTTGGAATGCATCAATATGAACTTTTATATTTCATTGGGTGGCCCTGTGACCTTCAAGAATGCAAAAAAACCAAAGGAAGTGGCAGCCGCCGTACCATTAGACCGTTTACTGATAGAGACCGATTGTCCATACTTGGCTCCCCATCCTTATAGAGGAAAGCGTAATGAACCTTCGTATGTGAAGCTTGTTGCTGAACAAATTGCAGAAATCAAACAACTCACATTAGAAGAAGTTTCCCAGGCAACAACGGAAAATGCCAAGAAATTATTCGGCATTAACTGACATTTTTTTTTACAATATCCCCCGGGGTTCACTAGCTAAAATTGAATTTTTTTAAGGTTTCTACAAATTTCACTCCAACTATAGGCTTATTATGTCGAGAAGTCACCCTTTCCTTTTCAATATGAAATATGCATAATAGGTAGTAATTTCCTGAATGAGAAGTGAATGGGTTGACAGCTTGATAACTAAGTCTATATAATCACCGGGAGGAAGGAGGAGTTTTTCATTCTATTAAAAACTATGAAAAACCTTATTCCCAAACCTTTTGGGAAGAAGAGAATGGCAATTGCCATTTGCAGTGCTATTCTTGTTTCTACAGCATTGGGAATACTGATATATCAAGGAACAAAGGATACAGTAACAATTATGCTAGACGGAAAAAAAGAGGTAGTGCGTACACACGCGGCTACTGTAAATGATATGTTGGAAGATTTAGAGATTACCGTTAAAGCTGCAGACTATGTCCACCCATCTAGAGCCACCGAGGTTGATGATGATTTAGAGGTGGTTTGGAAGCCTGCACAAAAAATCGTCATGGTACAGGATGGTAAGACGAAGGATGTTTGGTCTACCGCCGATACGGTAGACGAACTTTTAAAAGACCAAAATCTTAGTGTGAAGGAACAGGATAAGATCACCCCTTCGAAAAATACGAAGCTGAAAGCGAATATGGAAGTTGCCATAGACAAAGCCTTTTCACTGAAATTAGTGGTAGGTGGAGACGAAAAGCAGGTATGGTCAACTTCGACTACTGTCGCTGACTTTTTAAAGCAACAAGGAGTAAAACTCAATGATTTGGATCGAGTTGAGCCAGAATTAACCGAAAAAGTTGAAGCTGAGAATACGGTAAACGTAGTTCGAATTGAAAAAGTCACCGATGTAGTGGAAGAACCAGTTGACTTTGCTGTCATAACTAAAAAAGATGACTCTTTATCAAAAGGGAAAGAGAAAATTGTCAAAGAAGGAAAAGACGGACTCATTTCCAAGGAATATGAAGTTATTAAAGAAAATGGCAAAGAGGTTAAAAGAGAATTACTTTCAGAAAAAGTAGTTAATAAAAAGCAGGATAAAGTTGTAACGGTCGGAACCCGAACGACGGTTGCCCAGGCATCACGCGGAGTAACTAACGTTAGTTCCTCAAGTGGAAAAGAAATATACGTATCATCAACAGCTTATACTGCCAGTTGTAAGGGCTGTTCCGGTGTCACGTCCACAGGCGTGGATCTAAAGAGTAATCCGGGTGCGAAAATCATCGCTGTCGATCCAAACCTAATTCCTATGGGCTCTAAAGTATATGTGGATGGCTATGGCTATGCAGTGGCTGCTGACAAAGGCGGAGCAATAAAGGGAAATAGGATTGACGTCTTCTTTTCCTCAAAAAATGATGCCTATCGCTGGGGTGTAAAGAGGGTAAAGGTTCGTGTATTGGACTAATAAGGTTTCTCTCGCAGGAGATGAATTCGTCTCCTGTTTTTTGCGTTTTATTTTCTGTTTGTTGAAAAACCCTATGTAAAACTGTTTTAATAAGATAGACGTCTCACTATTCCATAAGATTTAATATATGCGTGTGAACTTCATAAATGATCTTGACTGGATTCTCTATCCAGAAAATTTTACGGGGGACCGGTTACGTTTATCCAAGAGCTAATCAAAGCGCTTGCGCTTTTCTGTATGGAGGAAACCATGAAAAAGATTAAAGAAATTATTGTTGTAGAAGGAAAAGACGATACGGTAGCGATAAAAAGGGCTGTTAATGCTGATACAATAGAAACCAACGGTTCCGCGGTGAATGAGTCTTGTATTGAGCAGGTGAGGCTTGCCCAAAAGACACGTGGAGCCATCATTTTCACAGACCCTGATTTTCCTGGTCAAAAAATCAGGAATATAATTTCTGAACAAGTAAAAGGCTGTAAACACGCCTTTTTAACGAAGAAAGAAGCCCTTCCTAAGTCAGGTAGAGGAATTGGTGTGGAACACGCTTCTCCTGAGGCAATTCGTAATGCTTTAAAGGACGCCCAATTAATGGATGAAGAGGCTTCAGAAGAGATTTCACAGCAGGATTTAATAGATGCAGGTTTAATCGGGGGATCCGGTGCCAAGGAACGAAGGGAAAAACTTGGATCTATTTTAAAAATCGGGTTTACCAATGGTAAACAGTTATATAAGAGACTAAAAATGTTCCAAATATCAACTGAGGCTTTTGAGAAAGCGATGGTACAGATAATTCAGGAGGAAAAAAATGAATAAGGATATTGCAACCCCTGTCAGAACGAAAGAAATATTAAAGAAATATGGATTCTCCTTTAAAAAGAGCTTAGGCCAGAACTTTTTAATCGATACGAATATCTTGAAACGTATTGTCGAACATGCCAATTTGACAGAGGAAAGCGGCGCCATCGAAATTGGGCCGGGAATCGGGGCATTGACGGAACAACTAGCGAAAAGCAGCAAAAAGGTTGCGGCCTTTGAGATTGATCAGCGTCTGCTGCCCATCTTATCGGATACACTCTCTCCCTATAGCAATGTAAACATCATTCACGGGGATGTTCTCAAGGCTGATGTCAAGAAGGTCATCGAGGAGGAATTTGCTGGCTTTTCGGACCTGATGGTTGTTGCAAATCTGCCATACTATGTCACGACTCCCATCATTTTAAAGCTATTGTCCGAGGACCTGCCGATTAGAGGCATCGTGTGCATGCTGCAAAAGGAAGTAGCCGATCGAATTGCCGCAAAACCTGGGACAAAGGAATACGGTTCTTTATCCATTGCCATTCAATATTATACTGAAGCCGAAACAGTGATGATAGTACCCAAAACGGTATTCATGCCTCAGCCTAATGTTGATTCAGCTGTAATCCGCCTTACAAAGCGCGTGAAGCCGATCGTCGAGGTAATGGATGAGGATTTCTTATTCACTGTGACCCGGGCGAGCTTTGCACAGCGTCGGAAAACGATTCTAAATAACTTAACCAGTCAGCTGCCAGATGGTAAATCGAAAAAAGAACTTATACTTGCTGCTCTCGAAGCCGCGGAAGTGGATCCTTCCAGACGGGGGGAAACACTGAGCATCAAAGAATTTGGCCGCTTAAGTGATGCATTATTGCCGAATTTCAAATAAAGGGAAATGTGAAGGATTCAAGTCGGAATGGGGTCAATCCCAACTTCCGGCTTTTTTTATTTTGAATTTGGCCAACCATGAGGGAACGTATCCGAAAGTGTAATTAATCCCCACTTTTCACCATTCAAGAATGGTTCGCATAACTTAAGAATGAAAATAAACTAGGGCGGGCTGAAAATAAGTCTTCTCATGGGGTGGGGCCATGAATATTCAAATAAACGATATTGTTGGTCGGGTTTCTTATAAATGCGACGTGGTGTTCCGGGTAATTGATATCCGTGATATTGACGGAAGGCGTCAAGCTGTTCTTTATGGGGAAGATATCCGACTGATTGCAGATGCACCTTTTCAAGATTTAATGATCATTAATGATAATGAAAGAAATGATCGACAAAGGTCGAATGAGGTACTTCAAGAACAATCTTACCGCTTATTAACACAAGATCTAGAGCTGCAACAACAAAAAAATGGCTATCAATCCAGTAATGGTTATCGGTACAGCGGTGAATATTTTCAGATACCAGGGAGAGTCCTCCATGTTGATGGGGATGCATCTTACTTAAGGAAATGCATGGATCTATATCAGAAATTCAGTATTCCGGTCAATGGCATCTATTGCAATGAAAAGGAAATGCCCCAAAGAATCGGGGGGCTGTTGGACCATTATCGGCCGGACATTCTTGTTGTCACCGGTCATGATGCCTATTCAAAATCAAAAGGGCCGATATCCGATATTAATGCCTACCGTCACTCAAAGGATTTTGTACAGACGGTTAGAGAAGCGCGAAGGAGGGTTTCTCATTTAGACCAACTGATTATATTTGCCGGGGCTTGTCAGTCGCATTTTGAATCGCTGATCCAAGCGGGGGCAAATTTTGCAAGTTCTCCTTCCCGTGTTAATATACATGCTCTTGATCCGGTATATATCGTCGGAAAGATAAGCTTTACGCCTTTTTCCGATCATATTCATGTATGGGATGTCCTTCGGAATACATTAACTGGAGAGAAGGGGTTGGGGGGAATTGAGACAAAAGGGGTGTTACGGACCGGGTTGCCTTTCAAGCCATTTCAGGAAGAATGAACGAGCTGCATTTTGAAAGAATGCAGCTTGCTTTTAGTGGGTAAGAATTCGGATATCGTCACAGAAAAACTGGTTTTTTGTTGAGTGATGATAGTAGGTAATGTTTTAATTACGAAAATTCGGCTTAATAGATAATGAAATAGTTCGTTTACATAATTTTTCATTTCCCAGGATATAATAAAATTGTTCGCGATTTTGCCGAATTTCAGATAAAAATATATTGACTACATTTTTAAGTGCTGATATAATTTATTATTTTGTTTGCGTATATTTGTAAATTGTGATATACTTAACTTAGTGAGGTGGACCGAAAATGCCAAAAACTCTAGCTGATATTAAAACTGCACTTGATTCAAACCTAGGTAAAAGATTGCTCTTAAAAGCAAACGGTGGAAGAAGAAAGACTGTAGAACGATTCGGAACTTTGGCGGAAACTTATCCGGCTGTTTTTGTAATTGAGCTCGACCAAGATGAAAATGCGTTTGAAAGAGTATCTTACAGCTATGCGGATGTTTTAACGGAAACCGTAGAACTAACATTTTTAAACAAACAACAAGAGATGTAACTTAGACGAGGCAGCGAACAACTTTGTTTGCTGCTTTTTGTTTTGTATAGAATACCTGTGAGCTCCAATAAAGGCTTAAAAAGGATGTAATGAAATAGCGTATGATGCAAACACTAGGCATGTGACGGCATGTGAAAGGGGTTGCTTCGCTTGAGCAGGAAAAAAGGGATTATGTCAAATGATCTTAAAGAGGAATTGGCTAAAGAACTTGGATTTTACGATGTTGTCCAGAAAGAAGGCTGGGGAGGAATCCGGGCCAGGGACGCAGGTAACATGGTAAAACTTGCTATCGAAAAAGCACAACGTCAATTGGTGAACAAAGAGTAAGATCAAACACTTAATTGAATCATGCCGTCATGTTGAAAGAAGCTGGACTCTTTATACAATGTATAGCTCCATTCATTTTTGCTTACATTGTAGTTAAGGAGTCTGGTTTTTTTATGTATCGGTGAATGCTATATGGATATGTAGCAAGTCTTTTGGGTTGCAGGAAGCAGCTGCTCTCCAATGTGCCTACATGTGTCTATTCTCCTCTAAGGGCCGATCTTAGCTTCATTACATTGAAATTACGATGAAAAAACCTTTAGAATATAAACAAATATGATAGAATAGGACAAGAACTTTTAAGAACGTTAAAGTAGGTGGACATATTGAAGCTTATGGAAAAAGCCCCGGCTAAAATTAATTTGGCTTTGGATGTGCTTTTCAAACGGCCTGATGGGTATCATGAGGTGGAAATGATCATGACGACAGTCGACCTTGCCGATAGAATTGAACTAAAGGAAATAAAGGGAAATCATATTCAAATTCTATCCCATAATCGATTTGTTCCGGATGATCATCGGAATTTAGCTTATCAAGCTGCATTTATTCTAAAGGAACGTTTTGGGATCAAAAAAGGTGTTTCCATAACTATAGAGAAAAATATACCTGTAGCCGCAGGACTTGCTGGTGGAAGCAGTGATGCCGCAGCTACCTTGAGAGGCTTAAATAGACTATGGAAGCTTGGTCTTTCCATGGATGAACTTGCGGAAATAGGAGCTGAAATTGGCTCTGATGTTTCATTTTGTGTATATGGAGGAACGGCATTGGCCAGGGGGCGCGGGGAAAAAATCACGCATCTTCCCGCACCGCCAAAATGCTGGGTCATTTTGGCCAAACCGACGATCGGCGTATCGACGGCAGATATATACAAAAGGCTCCAAACTTCAAAAATGGAGCATCCGGATGTACCTGGAATGATTTCGGCTATTATGGAAAACAATTATCACGATGTATGTGAAGGGTTGGGTAATGTTCTGGAACAAGTGACATTGCAGTTATACCCAGAGGTTGCGAACATTAAAGATCAAATGAAGACATTTGGAGCGGATTCGGTCTTGATGAGCGGAAGTGGTCCGACCGTTTTTGGTTTGGTGGAACATGATTCGCGCATGCAAAGAATTTATAATGGACTTCGCGGATTTTGTGATCAAGTCTATGCGGTCCGTTTACTGGGTGATCGAAACAATCTTGAATAGAAACGTACATTAGTGGTATAGTTGCTATATAATATTCGGAATTCACAAAGGGGGTGTCTCAATGAAATTTCGTCGCAGCGAGAGGCTAGTCGATATGACCAATTATTTATTAGAACATCCAGGGGAACTTGTTTCGCTGACTTATTTTGCTGAAAGATATAGTTCGGCAAAGTCTTCGATCAGTGAAGATTTGACAATCATCAAAGATACCTTCGAACAACGCGGGATAGGATCTTTAACAACCGTTCCAGGTGCGGCCGGTGGAGTGAAATATATTGTTTCCATCAAGGAAGAAGAAGCCAGTGCCTTCATTGACGGATTATGCGATACGATCGCTAGTCCAGAAAGGCTACTTCCTGGCGGTTATCTATATATGACAGACATATTAGGACATCCGCAAACCGTGAATAAGGTTGGAAGGATAATCGCTTCAATGTATGCCAAAAAAAACATCTCAGTCATCATGACAATGGCAACCAAAGGGATATCATTAGCATACGCCGTGGCAAATTATTTGAATGTTCCAGTTGTAATTGTAAGTAGGAATAATAAAGTAACGGAAGGTTCAACAGTGAGCATCAATTATGTTTCAGGCTCTTCAAAGAGGATTCAGACTATGGTACTCTCTAAGAGAAGCTTGGTTGAGGGTTCGAATGTATTAATTGTAGACGATTTCATGAAGGCTGGGGGTACCGTTAATGGTATGATCAGTCTATTGGATGAATTTAAGGCAACAGTTGCCGGAATAGCGGTGCTGGTCGAATCCGAACATACGGAAGAGTGCCTTGTCGAGGACTATGTTTCTTTAATCAAGTTGACGCAGGTGGTCGAAAGAGACAAGAAAATTAATGTAAGCCGTGGGAATTATTTTACGAAAAAGGAATAGGGGGAATCATTTAATGAAAACGATACATACTGATGAAGCACCGGCAGCGATCGGACCATATTCACAAGGCGTGATCGTGGATAAGTTATTTTTCAGTTCAGGACAGATCCCACTTACTGCTTCTGGTGAGATGGTGACTGGGGATGTAAAGGAACAAACACACCAGGTCTTTAAGAATCTCCAAGCCGTATTGAAAGAAGCTGGGGCTTCATTGGAAACTGTCATTAAGGCTACAGTATTCATTAAAAGTATGGATGATTTCGGTTCGATTAATGAAATATACGGAGAATATTTTTCTGCTCACAAACCTGCTCGCTCTTGTGTAGAGGTTGCTCGCCTTCCTAAAGATGCACTAGTGGAAATAGAAGTGGTAGCGCTCGTTAAATAAACGGGCGTTTTTTTTATTTTTTAGGAAATTCGTAATGGGTATTTTCCTGTAATATAAGGATGATTTTTAGTGTTTTTGAAAACTAGGCTGAATTTTCTAAAAAAATTACAGATAATAGAAGGAGTTCACGTTTTTTTGTTGAATATGTACTTTAAGTTTTAACAACAACAAAAAGGGATGGTGAGCTTAAATGGAAGTAACTGACGTAAGATTACGCCGTGTGAATACGGATGGTCGTATGAGAGCTATCGCATCAATTACACTGGATAATGAATTTGTGGTTCATGATATTCGTGTGATCGACGGAAACAATGGTTTATTTGTAGCAATGCCAAGTAAACGAACTCCAGATGGAGAATTCCGGGATATCGCTCATCCAATCAATTCCTCGACACGCGGGAAAATTCAAGAAGCTGTCTTGACAGAATATCATCGATTGGGAGAACTTGAAACTGAATTAGAGGAAGCTGGAGCAGGTGCTTCTTAAAATAACCTTACTTTTAAACTTTAAATTTATAATTTGTGCATCTAGAGCCTACTTCATAAGTAGTGCTCTTTTTTATTTATTCATAAACGGGTAAGTTTAGAACTTATTCGCTCATCATACGGAAATTCGCTTTAAGTATCTAAATTGTAAAATTAAGGGGATATCTTTAGAGTTTAAGTACCCATCCTTTTATTTTTTAAACCTTTTTGTCCATCCTGATATTGAAATTCCTGTAAGCGGGATTTGAGGATACCACTTACTCCATCCATCAAAAGAGCTGAAGATGAATTGAATCGTTAATCTGATTTCGGAATGGAAGTTAACAAAGGGTGCAGTACTTCCAGATGGCTTGTACATAGGTCTAACGCGATCATGGCGATGTTTTGGGATAATGGGGCTTGCTGGTGTTATGAAGGGGAGGAGACATGGTTTCTGTATTATGTCGTTAATGAAAATGACATCGACCATGATTTAAAATAATGCTAAAAGGTCCATTAATAACTTTAGTGAGGCTGTCGGAAATCGAACTTTTTTTAACTAATTGGTTGACAATTATATGTACTTTTAATTGTTACCTTGAAAAGAATCACTATTTGAGATAATATTTTTAGTGGATAAAAAGGTGAAAATGGAGGCCTGTTATGAGTAATCGCTATGCAATAATATTGGCCGCTGGGCAAGGTACTAGGATGAAATCTAAGCTTTATAAGGTTTTGCACCCTGTTTGCGGGAAACCAATGGTACAACATGTTATCGATCAAGTCAATCAACTTCAAATAGAAGATATTGTTACAGTCATCGGCCATGGAGCTGAAAAAGTACAAGAACAACTTGGTGATTCATGCAAGTATGCCTTACAAGAACAGCAATTAGGTACGGCACATGCTGTAATGCAAGCGGAAAGCGTTTTATCCGTAAAAAGTGGAACGACTCTTGTTATTTGCGGTGATACGCCTCTGATTAAAGCGGAAACGATGAAAGAGCTTATAGCATTGCATGAGCAAAGTCAGGCGAAAGCAACAATCTTAACAGCATATGCAGATAACCCTGCTGGTTATGGAAGGGTCCTTCGCGGTGAAGGCGGTCTTGTAGAAAAAATCGTCGAGCATAAGGATGCCACTGATGAAGAAAGATATGTTAAGGAAATAAATACCGGTACATATTGCTTCGATAACCAAGCATTATTTAGCGCGCTGAAAAAAGTTTCAAATGAAAATGTCCAGGGAGAATATTACTTACCGGATGTTATTGAAATCTTAAAAGAGGAAGGCGAAGTGGTGACGGCCTTCCAATCAAGTGATTTCGAGGAGACATTGGGTGTAAATGACCGAGTGGCTTTATCGCAGGCGGAGCAAATTTTGCGGAAACGCATCAATGAAACGCATATGAGGAATGGTGTAACGATCATCGATCCGCTAACTACGTTCATTGAAGCGGACGTACAAATCGGACAGGATACAGTCATTAATCCTGGGTCATTCATTAAAGGAAAAAGTATTATCGGGCAGGATTGCTTGATTGGCCCGAATACGGAAATCAGTAATTGTGAAATTGGTGATGGAACGGAAGTCCTCCAATCGGTTGTACACGAAAGCAGTATTGGAAGGTTTGTTAAAATCGGTCCATTCGCACATGTTAGACCTCAATCAGATATTAAGGATTCCGTTAAGATCGGTAATTTTGTCGAAATTAAAAAGACCGTTTTTGGCGAAGGAAGCAAGGCCTCTCACTTGAGTTATATTGGAGATGCAGAGGTTGGGGAGAATGTTAATATAGGCTGCGGATCTATTACCGTGAATTACGACGGGAAAAATAAACATTTGACGAAGATTGAAGACAATGTCTTCATAGGCTGCAATTCTAATCTGGTTGCACCTGTGACGGTAGGAGAAGGGGCATATGTAGCTGCTGGGTCAACCATCACGCAAGATGTACCGCAGGAAGCCCTATCCGTTGCCCGGGCTCGTCAAGTTAACAAAGAAGATTATGTCAAGAATTTGAAATTTAATAAATAACCGACGGAGGTCATCATGTCAAATCAGTATTTAGATCCTAATTTAAAAGTATTCTCTTTAAATTCAAACTTCGATTTAGCTCAGGAAATTGCTGCTGCAATCGGTGTTGAACTTGGAAAATGTAGCGTAACAAGTTTCAGTGACGGTGAAGTTCAGATTAATATTGAAGAAAGTATTCGTGGCTGTGACGTTTACGTAATCCAATCAACAAGCCAACCAGTCAATGAAAATTTAATGGAACTTTTAATTATGATCGATGCTCTTAAACGTGCTTCAGCTAAAACGATCAATATTGTAATGCCATATTACGGTTATGCCCGACAAGATCGTAAAGCGCGTGCGCGTGAACCGATTACAGCTAAACTTGTCGCAAATCTTTTAGAAACGGCTGGTGCCCACCGTGTTATCACTTTAGATCTTCACGCACCACAAATTCAAGGTTTCTTCGATATTCTGATCGATCACCTTGTTGCTGTTCCGATTTTAGCTGATTTCTTCAAGGAAAAAGATTTAAGTGATATCGTCATCGTTTCCCCAGATCATGGTGGTGTAACACGTGCCCGTAAAATGGCAGATCGCCTAAAAGCACCGATTGCCATTATCGATAAGCGCCGTCCAAGACCGAACGTGGCTGAAGTCATGAACATTATTGGTAATATTGAAGGGAAGACAGCAATACTGATTGATGACATCATCGATACTGCAGGCACTATTACACTAGCGGCCAATGCCCTTGTGGAGAATGGTGCTAAAGCAGTGTATGCTTGTTGTACACACCCAGTCCTTTCAGGTCCTGCCATCGAAAGGATTCAAAATTCAACGATCAAGGAATTGGTCGTGACTAACTCGATTGCCCTATCTGAAGATAAGAAAATCGATAAAATTACTGGACTTTCTGTAGCACCTTTGATTGCAGAGGCGATTATTCGTGTGCATGAGGAACAATCAGTCAGCACATTATTCGATTGATAACAAAATTAATCAAAACACGGCGGGCCTTCGGGCTCGCCGTATTTTTGTTTGAAATTTTCGAAAAACATTAAATTCTTAGTTGACAGATATGAATACTAATAATAAAATGGCTATACAAATTCAATTCATATTCATGGAATGAAAACCTGTACTAACGCAAGTGCATATTGGTTAACGCCGATCGGACTACCGAAGGCTCCTTTTCACTTACCATTGAACATTAGGCATCTTTTTGCCCTATTGTCCTATTGGTGAAGAAAAGGAGCCTTTTATTTTTATATAAATAGTTTAAGAAGGGTGTGCAGAATATGAAGAAAAAACGAAAGATATGGCTGCTGTCCATCTTCAGCATCATCATGCTGATAGTAAGTGCATGCGGGCAGGAAAAGAACAGTTCCACAAGTGCTGATGCAAAAGAATCGGATAAGACCATCCGAATCGGTTATCAAAAATTCGGGACATTAAATATTTTAAAATCAAAAGGGGAGCTGGAAACACATTTAAAGAAAGTGGGATATACAGTCGATTGGACTGAATTCCCTGCAGGACCTCAGCTGCTTGAAGCCTTGAATGTCGGCAGCATTGATTTTGGGCACACAGGGGAGGCACCGCCGATATTTGCACAAGCAGCCAATGCTCCGCTTGTCTATATTGCCAATCAGCCGGCAAACCCATCAGGAGAGGCTATAGTTGTACAAAAGGATTCACCCATTAAAAATGTGAAAGATTTAAAGGGAAAGAAGGTTGGCTTGAATAAAGGTTCCAATGTTCATTATTTATTGGTCAAAGCGTTAGAGGAAGCAGGTCTTACTCTTGATGACATTCAGCCCGTCTACTTGCCACCGGCTGATGCGAGGGCTGCTTTTGAAGGAAACCAAATCGATGCCTGGGTAATATGGGATCCATTTTTATCAGCGGCGGAATTGGAACTTGAAACGAAAACGATTCAGGATGGAGAAGGACTGGTGGCGAATCGGGAATTCTTTTTGGCAACTGATTCATTTGCCGAGAACGAAGAGGCTTTGAAGATTATCAAAGAAGAACTGATAAAAGTTGATAAATGGATTGAAGAAAACCCAAGGGACGTCGCTGAGTTTCTATCTCCGGAAATTGGAATGAGTGTGGAGGCATTGGAAAAAACATTAAATAGAAAAGAATATGGACTTGAGGAGATTTCCAATGGGGTTTTGGATGATCAACAAAAGATTGCCGATACGTTTTACAATCTTAAATTAATCCCAAGCAAGATTAATGTTCTGGATGCATCTGCAGATGTTAAAAAAAATTAAGGGGGAAATGAAAATGAAAGTATTTTGGTTTTTACCATCGCATGGGGAAAGTCGCTATTTAGGATCGACAAAGGGAGGGAGGGCAATCACGCTTCCTTATTTAAAACAAATAGCACAGGCGGTTGATCATTTGGGTTTTGAAGGGGCGTTGCTTCCGACGGGACGGTCTTGTGAGGATGCTTGGGTAGTTGGTTCTTCATTGATTTCCGCAACGGAAAGAATGAAATTTTTAGTTGCGATTCGTCCAGGTTTAATGTCGCCAACCTTAGCTGCCAGGATGGCTTCAAGCTTCGACCGGCTGTCGAATGGCCGTCTTTTGATCAATGTTGTAACTGGGGGGGACCCAGTCGAATTGGCAGGTGATGGCGTGTTTCTGAATCATAAGGAACGCTATGAGCAAACAAATGAATTTCTCGATATCTGGAGAAAGGAAATGTCTGGTGAGAGTGTGGACTATGAAGGGGAGCACCTAAAGGTTGAAGGTGGAAATATTCTGTTGTCACCTGTACAAAAACCGTACCCACCGCTCTATTTCGGAGGTTCATCCGATCCAGCCATCGATATATCGGGAAAGCATATTGATGTGTACTTGACTTGGGGTGAGCCGCCGGTGCAAGTGGCTGAAAAAATTGAAAAGGTACGTAAAAAAGCAGCAGAGTACGGACGTGAAGTCAGATTCGGCATTCGCATGCATGTCATTGTAA
This sequence comes from Bacillus sp. B4EP4a, assembly GCF_006680105.1. Lineage (NCBI taxonomy): Bacteria > Bacillati > Bacillota > Bacilli > Caryophanales > Bacillaceae > Bacillus > Bacillus sp. B4EP4a. Next base: position 32,171 of record NZ_VHIK01000019.1, on the reverse strand, counting down.
GGGAAACGGAAGAAGAAGCTTGGCAGGCAGCGGACGAACTCATTAAATATGTGGATGATGAAATGATTGAAAATTCACAAAATATTTTTGAACGATTTGATTCAGTGGGCCAAAAGCGGATGTCGCAACTCCATAACGGAAACAGGGATTCGCTTGAAATCAGCCCTAACCTTTGGGCAGGAGTAGGTCTAGTGCGCGGGGGAGCCGGTACGGCACTGGTAGGGAGTGCAGAAAATGTTGCTGCCAGAATGAAGGAATATGAAGAAATCGGAATAGAATCCTTTGTTTTATCTGGATACCCTCATCTTGAAGAAGCATACAGAGTTGCGGAATTATTATTCCCTTTACTCCCTGTTGAACGGCTGGAAAGTCCTGTTTCAAAAGCTACGAGCCCATTTGGGGAAATACTGGCAAATGACCACTACCCTACAAAAGGAAGTGAAAATGAAGATGCAGAAAAAATTAAACAAAAAGTTCAATAGGTTCCAACTCATATCTTGGCTTGTGCCCATTCTCCTTTTGGTAACTTGGCAGCTGCTGTCCTTGTGGGGGATTTTGTCGGATCGGATATTGCCTGCCCCGACTGAAGTGTTTCAAGCAGGTGTTGCTTTATTGGAGACAGGTGAACTCATAGATTATATCGGCATCAGTGCTCAGCGTGCCTTCATCGGCTTTTTAATAGGCGGGATCATTGGTTTTGTACTAGGTTTATTAAATGGATTATCATCCATTGCTGAAACCTTATTCGATACCTCGCTTCAGATGTTGCGTAACATTCCGCATTTAGCTTTAATACCGCTGGTGATTTTATGGTTTGGTATAGAAGAAGAAGCGAAAATTTTCCTTGTCGCTTTAGGGGTTCTTTTTCCTATCTATCTAAATACATTTCATGGAGTGAAATCGGTGGATAAGGGATTGATCGAAGCAGCGAGGGTTTATGGGTTAAGTGGTTTTTCTTTATTCTGGAATGTTATTCTCCCTGCCGCCTTTCCATCCATTTTGGTGGGTATCCGCTTCTCTCTTGGAATCATGTGGGTCACATTAATTGTCGCAGAAACAATATCCGCTAATTCCGGAATTGGATATATGGCTATGAATGCCCGGGAATTCATGAGGATGGATATTGTTGTTCTTAGTATTCTCTTATATGCATTATTGGGGAAAATATCGGACGTTGCGGCCAAAATAATCGAAAAAAGATGCTTAAAGTGGCATCCATCATACCAATGAGGAGGTCATTAATATGAAAAATGGAAATTCGTTGGAGTTGCAGGGTATAAGAAAGGATTTTGGGGAGTTTGAAGTATTAAAGGGGATGGACCTCACATTTAAAAAAGGGGAATTCGTAGCCATTGTCGGTAAGAGTGGATGTGGAAAGAGCACCTTGCTTCGTCTTGTGGCAGGACTGGAAAAGCCGACGGGCGGGCAGATACTGGTGAATGGAAAGCCATTGAAAGGATTAAATAAATCTTCACGTACGATGTTTCAGGATGGAAGGCTTTTTCCTTGGAAAAAAATCCTTGGAAATATTGGTATAGGCTTGAAAGGGGATTGGAAGCCAAATGCCATGGAATTACTGGAGCAAGTGGGCCTTGCAGATCGAGCAAGTGATTGGCCGTCCGTTTTATCCGGTGGGCAAAAGCAAAGGGTTGCATTAGCGAGGGCATTGGTGAACCAACCTGACATTCTCCTCTTGGATGAGCCGTTAGGGGCATTGGATGCTTTGACGAGAATTGGCATGCAAAGGCTCATTGAAGAACTATGGAGGAAAAGGGACTTTACTGCCTTGCTTGTTACACATGATGTTGAAGAAGCCGTAATGCTAGCCGACCGAGTCATATTAATCGAAGAAGGCAAAGTCGTCATGAATAAGGAAATCAATCTGCCTAGACCACGGAAAAAGGATAGTATTCAATATTCATCACTAGCAGCACAAATCCTTAACCGAGTGATGCAAGTTGAGGGAGAAATGGAAAAAAAGGCGGTTCACGCTTGAATTAGAGAAAAAAGATTTTGCGGCGAATACCTATGTTTACCATATGTTTATCCCCTTCTTGGTCCCTTCGGATTTTACCTTTCATGTTTAATGATTCGCCATTTAGGGAAATGTTAAATATAGAGAAACTTGCAATTCATATTCAGGAAGGCGGAGGATGTATGAGTAATATATTAGCTGCAAAAGAACGTACGGATTCAAAACACTCTAATTTAAGGAATTTGAGGGAAAACGGCGAGATCCCTGCGATAGTATATGGCAATAAAAATGACAGTACGTCCATTTCAGTCAATAATATCGAGCTTCAAAAGACAATCAAGGAAATAGGCCGTAATGGAATCATTTCTTTGGAATTGGAGGGTGCGAGTTATAAAGTCATGCTCTCTGACTATCAAAAGGATCCAATAAAGAACTCCATTTATCATGCAGACTTTTTAATTGTAGATATGTCCGCTCAATTACAAGCGCAAGTTCGCATTAACCTTGTCGGTGTTTGTAAAGGCGTGAAAGACGGTGGGGTCCTTCAGCAGTCACTTCATGAAGTCACGGTTACGGCTAAACCTAATGACATTCCTGACTCCATCGATGTTGACGTTACCGAACTTCAGGTAGGGGATACAATCTACATATCCGATATCCAAACGAATAAGCAAGTTACAATAGACAATGATGGTGAAGAAGTTGTTGCATCCGTTTTGGCTCCTCGTCAGGAAGAGGAAATCAGTACAGGTGAACAGCAGGATGGCGGTATCCCTGAAAATGAAGAAGGCAGGGAAACCAAGGCATCACCAGAGTCATGATGCCGGGATTAAACAAGTGAATCGTGATATAATAGGCGTAGCTCTTAACGAGTTACGTCTTTTCAATCTCTGGATGCATCAATTTAAACCGGACCATTTTTTGTAATGGATTCCTTTAATTAGGATTTTTCCTAATTAGTTCTCCTGTCGCTTGCAGGCCAGCTTGAAATTAGGGTACTATTTTTCTAAGGCCAAAGATCTTGGAAAAACTTCGTCCCAGCGTAACTCCCTAAATAACCGTAATGACGGAGTGTGAATCATGAAAATTATTGTAGGGTTAGGGAACCCAGGTAAACAGTATGAAAAAACCCGGCATAACGTCGGATTTGAAGTAATAGATGAGTTATCCAAAAGATGGTCGATTCCCCTTGATCAAGCAAAACATAAGGGAATATATGGTGCAGGAATGGTAAAGGGAGAAAAAGTTTTATTGCTTAAACCATTAACCTACATGAATTTGTCAGGAGAATCCATTTCGGCTGTCATGCATTTCTTTAAGGTGGATATCGCGGATGTGGTCATTATATATGATGACCTTGATTTGCCTCCAGGGAAGCTTCGCCTTCGTCAAAAAGGTAGTGCAGGAGGTCATAATGGGATAAAATCTTCAATTGCCCATTTGGGTACGCAAGAATTCAATCGAATCAGAATAGGCATTGGCCGCCCGATTGGCCGCATTCCGGTATCTGATTATGTATTGGGGCGTTTTTCGCCTGAAGAATGGGATCATGTCGGGGCAACGATCGAAAAAAGCGCAGCTTCTTGTGAAGCCTGGATGGAAAAGCCATTTATACAGGTCATGAACGAATATAACCAATAAGCAGAGAGTAGATATAAGTAAAGAATAATACTTCCTGTTTCGCTGAATAAAACCCCTCTACTTTTGTACATACTAACACTATTACTAAAATAGGGGGTTACCAAATGGCTCTCCATTATCGATGCCGACATTGCGGAACTAAGCTGGGCTCAATCGAGGCACACTCACTGAGTACGGAGCAGTTAGGTTTTAATCAACTTACCGATGAAGAGCGACAAGAGATGATCGTTTATGATTCTGAAGGGGATATGCATGTAAGGGCGATATGTGAAGATTGCCATGAATCGCTGCAAAGAAACCCTGATTTATATGAAAACGATTATATTATTCATTAGCGGGAGAGGGCTTTGGACAAAATCCAAAGCATTTTTCCGTTTGTCTGGAATACCAGGGCACATAAAATTGCCGTTAATAAAGAGGACGCTTGGTGAAATGGCCAAGTTCAAATAAAAGGTTTCAAATGGTTTTTCGCACGTTATAGAGAGGGGGGAAAGAAAATGAATGGATTGCAGAACTTGTTCTCCAAACAAGATGATGTTCATTCGTTAATAGCCGGCATCGATGAAGGACTTAAGGAGCAGATCGTCTCTGGTCTGACAGGTTCCTCGAGATCACTATTGCTGGCTTCCGTATATGAAAAGACGAATAGGCCTATTTTATTAGTTACCCATAATTTATTGCAAGCACAAAAATTCCATGAGGACTTATCCAGTTTCATTCCCGAGGAAGAATTATATATATATCCAGCCAATGAATTGATTGCGGCTGATTTGAGTGTTGCCAGCCCGGAATTAAGGGCCCAACGTGTAGAGGCATTGAACTTTTGGGCGGAGGGAAAGAAAGGGATTGTCATTGCGCCAATTCCTGGGGTGCGTCGTGTGCTTCCTCCAAAGGATATTTGGAAGAGGCATCAGCTTATCTTTAATTTAGGGGAAGACATCGAGCTTGAACCAACGCTTAATAAATTCATTGCCATGGGTTATAACCGGTCTGAAATGGTTGCTTCTCCAGGTGAATTCAGTATCAGGGGCGGTATAATCGATATTTATCCGATCACCGAACCTAATCCAATACGAATTGAATTATTCGATACCGAAATAGATTCAATAAGGACCTTTTCAAGCGAAGATCAGCGATCCATAGAGAAACTCAAGAAAGTGACGATTGGTCCCGTCAGTGAGGCTTTGCTAGAGACGGAGCATATCGAAAGAATCATAACAAGGCTCGAGAGCGGATTAAGTAAAAGCTTGAAGAAACTTAAAGACGAGAAAACCAAGGAACAGCTGGTTCAAACGATCAGTTATGAACTTGAACAGCTGAAAATGGGGAATATACCCGACAAAATCTTTAAATACTTAAGTTTAGCGTATGAAGATCCAGCTAGTTTAATAGATTATTTACCGGTAAATGGTTTGGTTTTCTTGGATGAAATCAGTAGAATCCAGGAAATCAATGATTCTTTGGAAAAAGAAGAGGCTGGGTGGTACACGGATCTTTTAAGTCAGGGACAAATTATCCATGACATCAAATTAGCCCATCCCATGCAGGAATTAATAATGAAATCCAGCAGGCCGTTTGTATACCTTTCATTGTTTTTACGGCATGTACCGCATACGAATCCTCAGAATATCCTGAATTTTGCCAGTAAACAAATGCAAAATTTCCATGGACAGATGAATGTATTCAAAGCTGAACTGGAACGTTGGAGAAAAGGGAAATATACAGTCGTCATACTTGGACAGGATGAAGAACGGGTAAAAAAGCTGCATTCGGTTTTAGCCGATTATGATATAGAGGCCGCAGAACTGTTTAATGCGGACAGCATTCTTCCAGGTAAAGTACAGATTTTACGCGGCAGTCTAAATAGTGGCTTTGAATTACCTATGCAAAAATTCAGTATCATTACGGAAACGGAATTGTTTAATAAGAAGTCAAAGAAATCAATACGGAGACAGAAACTATCGAATGCGGAGCGAATCAAGAGTTATTCCGAACTGAAGATCGGTGACTATGTCGTTCATGTTAACCACGGTATCGGTAAATACTTGGGCATTGAAACTCTTACGATAAATGGGGTCCATAAAGATTACCTGAATATTCGTTATCAAGCGGATGACAAATTGTATGTTCCTGTCGACCAAATTGATCTTGTCCAAAAATATGTCGGTTCTGAAGGAAAAGAACCGAAGCTTTATAAGCTAGGCGGAACGGAATGGAAACGTGTCAAAAGTAAGGTTCAATCATCCGTTGAGAACATTGCCGATGATTTAATCAAGTTATACGCAGAAAGGGAAGCGGCAAAGGGCTATGCCTTTTCACCTGATGGTGATATGCAGAGAGAATTCGAAACATCATTCGCTTATAACGAAACGGAAGATCAATTACGTTCCATAGTCGAAATCAAAAAGGATATGGAACGTGAACGGCCAATGGATCGTTTATTATGCGGCGATGTTGGATATGGGAAGACAGAGGTGGCGATCCGGGCCGCTTTTAAAGCCATAATGGATGGCAAGCAGGTAGCATTTCTTGTTCCGACCACAATCCTCGCCCAGCAGCATTATGAAACATTAAGGGAGCGTTTTCAGGATTATCCCATTTCGATTGGTCATATGAGCCGTTTCCGGACTAAAAAACAGCAAACGGAGACGATAAAAGGATTGAAGGCCGGCACGGTGGATATTGTGGTTGGCACACATAGGATTTTATCCAAAGATATCGTGTACCGCGATTTGGGATTGCTTATCATTGATGAAGAACAGCGCTTTGGCGTTACACATAAGGAAAAGATTAAACGGTTAAAAACTAATGTGGATGTACTGACTTTGACTGCGACGCCGATTCCGAGGACCCTTCATATGTCCATGTTGGGCGTGAGGGACCTGTCCGTAATCGAAACACCGCCTGAAAACAGGTTCCCGATCCAAACTTATGTCATGGAGTATAATGGCTCGTTGGTAACGGAAGCCATAGAACGGGAATTGGCCAGGGGGGGTCAGGTTTATTTCCTTTACAATCGGGTAGAGGATATAGCAAGAAAAGCAGAAGAAATTTCCATGCTGGTGCCCGATGCCCGTGTCACCTATGCTCATGGGCAAATGACAGAGCAAGAACTGGAGGCCGTCATGTTCGGCTTTTTAGAAGGCGAATATGATGTTTTGGTAAGTACAACCATTATAGAGACGGGTGTTGATATCCCGAATGTCAATACGCTTATAGTGAATGAAGCGGATAGAATGGGACTTTCACAGCTCTATCAGCTGCGTGGCCGTGTAGGGCGATCCAACCGTGTGGCATATGCATTCTTCACTTATAGGAAAGATAAAGTGTTGACGGAAGTGGCAGAAAAACGCCTTCAATCCATTAAGGAATTTACAGAATTGGGTTCAGGGTTCAAAATCGCAATGCGTGATTTATCCATCAGGGGAGCTGGAAACATTCTAGGGGCTCAACAACATGGCTTCATCGATTCAGTTGGTTTTGATCTGTATTCACAAATGTTGAAAGAAGCTGTAGATGCGAAACGTAATGACCAACCAGCCGAAGAAAAGAACACCCTGGAAATTGACGTTGAAGTGGATGCTTACATCCCTGATGCCTACATAATGGATGGACATCAGAAAATAGAAATGTATAAAAGGTTCAGAGGGATTGCTTCGCTTGAAGAAGTGGAAGAATTACAGGATGAAATGATCGATCGTTTCGGAGAATACCCAGAAGAAGTTTCCTATTTATTCATGATTGCCGAAATGAAGGTATATGCTGAAAAGGCCGGAATTGAAAGCATTAAACAATTAAAGCAGGAAATCAGCATTCTCCTTAGGGAAAAGGTCAGCAGCGATGTGGATGGACAAAAGGTGTTCGAGCTGGGATCGAAGTATGGCCGTATGGTTGGCTTTGGCATGGACGGCAATCGAATGAAGCTGGTCCTGCACATAAAAGGTGTAGAACAAAGCAAATGGCTTAATATCTTATTTGAGATGGCCAAGGGTTTACAGTATGTAAAAAAAGAGACGCAAGCCACTAAAAACTAAAATTGAATGATTGTCCTCTTGAGAAATTTTTTTAGGTACCATGGTAAAAAAATGCAACAAAAAGAAAAATTTTTTCAAAGTGCATAGAACTTACCATTAGAAAAATACTAAGTACAATAGCTGGTGATGATTTTGCTACAAAATGAGGATTTATCAAATCAATTAGATGAAAGTGAGGCAACATTAGATGAAAGCAACTGGTATCGTTCGCCGAATTGATGATTTAGGAAGAGTCGTCATCCCGAAAGAAATCCGCAGGACCCTCCGTATTCGTGAAGGAGATCCACTGGAAATATTTGTGGATAGAGATGGAGAAGTCATCCTAAAGAAATACTCACCTATCAGTGAATTAGGCGATTTTGCAAGGGAATATGCAGAAGCACTTTATGATAGCCTTGGAAACCCAGTTATGATTTGTGACAGGGATACTTACATTGCAGTTGCAGGCGGCTCCAAGAAAGAATACTTAAATAAAAGCGTTAGTGAACTAGTGGAAAAAATCATGGAAGAAAGAAATCCTGTTTTGGAGTCTCCAAACGGACAAATTTCATTCGTTGATTCCAATGATGAAGAGGTCCAATCTTATACTGCAGCTCCGATCATTGCGAGTGGCGACCCGATTGGTGCCGTCTTGATTTTCTCTAAAGATAGTACCATTGGTGAAGTGGAACAGAAATCGGTTGAAACAGCAGCAAGTTTCCTAGCTAGACAAATGGAACAGTAACCTTGGACATGCCATTATAATTTTTAAGGTGGAAAGGGCAGCAATCGCGCTGTCCTTTTTGCTCTTTCTAAAAGGCTAACCGGATGGGGGCAGACATAAAGAGGCGGAGAATATTCTTCGAGGTGAATATGGAAGCTAATTAACAGTATGGCTGGAATTGAAAAACAACCATTGGAATTATGCTATAATAACTACCACATATGAGTGAAAAGGGGAAAAAGAATGGCTGAAAAGCCTTATAAAACTTCAAATGAACTTTTTCGAGGTGCGCTGATTTTGAGCGCAGCAGCGATTATCGTAAAAGTATTGAGCGCGGCCTATCGCATACCATATCAGAACATTGCGGGTGACATCGGGTTTTATATCTATCAACAGGTTTATCCCTTCTACGGTGTTGCCTTTACATTATCAACACTCGGCTTTCCGGTTGTCATATCCAAACTTATTGCAGAACGGGAGTCTTCCAAAAATAACTTTGCGGTCAAGGACATTTTAGTGACTTCATTCGTCGTCTTAAGTTCGATAGGAGTCATGATGTTTGCTGCACTATTCGTTGGAGCTGATTTGATTGCAGGATGGATGAAGGATCCGCATTTAGCCGGTTTGCTGAGAATCGTTGCCTATTCCTATCTATTAATGCCGATTTCATCTGTTTTAAGAGGCTATTTTCAAGGAATAAATGACATGCTGCCGACTGCAAGTTCGCAGGTCGCTGAACAATGCATCCGTGTGTTGACGATACTGGTTCTTTCCACAATTTTCGTGTACCAGGGCTACTCTCCTTATGTGGTCGGCGAGGGGGCAGTCCTCGGTTCGATAACCGGCGGCATAACTGGCCTGGTCCTGCTTATTGCTTTCGTTATTTTAAGAGAAGAATGGAAGCTTTTTTTACGAATGAGAATCAAACCGGTACATTTCATCAAAATTTCCAAAGCCCTGATTTTCCAAGGGTTGGCCTTTTGCATAACTGGCTTGATCCTTATCTTGTTTCAGTTTGTCGATTCACTGCACCTGTATTCCCTATTGAGGGAAACGGGAATGGGGGAAAAGGAAGCCAAGGAATGGAAAGGGGTATATGATCGAGGACAGCCGTTGCTTCAGCTAGGTACAGTCGTGGCTAATTCTTTTGCATTGGCGCTTGTACCTATAATATCCGGATTCGTTCAGAGGAAAAGTGAGCATGAATTATTGAATAAAATCAAATTGGCGCTTCGTGTAAGTGCGACGATAGGACTCGCTGCCGCGATTGGCCTGGTGGTGACGATGAAGCCTGTCAATCATATGCTGTTCATGGACACCAAAGGGACGATTACTTTAGCAATTTTCTCTTTATCGATTTTATTCACATCCGTCATAATGGCAGAAGCAGCAGTGATTCAAAGTTTAGGCTATTCGTTCATACCGGTGATCATTACGCTTGTGGGGGTGGGCAGCAAGTGGGCTTTGAATCTTGTTCTAGTGCCCCATTACAAGATCGCGGGAGCAGCCTTGGCAACAGTGCTTGCTTTCATGCTCATGACTGTATTATTTTATGTGGTATTGAGAGTACATATTAAAAAGACATTAATTGAAAAGAAGCACGTGATAATAATCTTGAAGAGTACGGTTTACATGGGTACGGCGGTTGTTTTATTCAATGGCTTATTCGAATTGATGTCCTCAGGCGATAGCCGGTTGTTAGCTACGATCCAAGCTTTGATCGGTGTAGGAATCGGTGCAGCCGTTTTTGTGATGACCGCCCTACGTGCAGGCTTATTTAGTGAAGAAGAACTTTCACTAATACCTGCAGGTTCAAAGCTTAAACGATTTATAATAACGAATAGGAGTATACGAAATCATGAATGAGATTACGATAATAGGCCTTGGTGCAGGCGATTTAGATCAGCTTCCTCTAGGGATTTATAAAAAATTGATACAAACAGAACAATGTTTCGTCAGAACGATTGATCATCCGGTAATCGGGGATTTGAAAAGGGAAGGAATAAATTTCACGGCGTTTGACGGGATATATGAAAAGCACGACCAATTTGAAGCTGTATATGAAGAAATTGCCGGAACATTATTACAAGAGGCTTCGAACCGTTCCGTTCTATACGCAGTTCCGGGGCATCCCATGGTTGCGGAAAAAACGGTGCAGCTTTTGCTCGAAAAGGGTCCGGCTCTTGGAATAGCCATTAAGCTGGAAGGCGGGCAAAGTTTCCTTGATCCCTTGTTTCAGGCTGTTAGAATCGACCCGATTGAAGGGTTTCAGCTATTGGATGGAACAGATCTTTCACCAGATGATTTGCACATTACCCAGCATATGATAATCGGACAGGTATATGACGCATTTAGTGCATCCAATGTGAAGCTGACCTTAATGGAAAAGCTACCGGATGACTACGAGGTATATATCGTTACAGCGGCAGGAAGCAGTCAGGAAAAAGTGACAAAATGTGCTCTCTTCGAACTCGACCGTCAGATGGAGTTAAGTAACTTGACGAGTGTTTATGTCCCTCCTGTTAGCGAAGAAGCTTTACGATATAGGGAGTTTTCTAAGCTGCGGCAGGTCATTGCAGAACTTAGAGGTCCTGACGGATGTCCTTGGGATAAGAAACAAACTCATGAAAGCTTGAAGAAATATCTAATAGAAGAGGCATATGAGCTGATTGATTCCATCGATGAAGAGGACGATGAGGGCATGATTGGTGAACTTGGGGATGTGCTGCTTCAGGTGATGCTTCATTCACAAATCGGTGAAGATGAGGGGATGTTCACGATAGATGATGTGATTGAAGGCATTACGGCAAAAATGATTCGACGCCACCCTCATGTATTTGGAGATGTTGAAGTGAACGGCGAGGAAGATGTATTAGTGAACTGGCAGAAAATCAAAGAAGATGAAAAAGGGAGCGAAACAAAAGCACCGCAATCCATACTGGATGGTATTGAGAAATCGCTGCCAAACTTACTTCGGGCCGAAGAGTATCAAAAAAGGGCTGCCAAGGTTGGATTTGATTGGGATGAGGTTTCCGAAGCCTGGAAAAAGGTAAGGGAAGAAGTGCAGGAATTGGAAGAGGAAATATTAAGCCCGAACAGGGATGTCGAAAGAATAAAATCAGAGCTGGGCGACCTCTTTTTTGCGCTTGTCAACATTTCACGTTATTATGACATACAAGCGGAAGAAGCCGTCTACAAAGCAAACCAGAAATTCCACCAGCGTTTTACATATATAGAAGAGTGCATTCAAAGGGCAAACAAAAAATTTGAGGATTATACATTGGAAGAACTGGATTCATATTGGGATGAAGCAAAAGCTAAAGGACTTTAATTAAGGGAGAGATTTGAATGTCGATGAGATTGGATAAATTCCTAAAAGTTTCAAGGTTGATCAAGCGCCGTACACTTGCGAAGGAGGTTGCGGATAAAGGGAGAATCACGATTAACGGGCAACAGGCCAAAGCAAGTTCGAATGTGAAAGATGGCGATGAGTTGACTGTAAGGTTCGGTCAAAAGCTTGTTACGGTCCGTGTCGATAAAATTCAAGAAACGACGAAAAAAGAAGCGGCTGCAGATATGTATACCATCGTAAAGGAAGAAAAGCTAGCGGAGGAGTAAGGACAGGCTTGGTTCTAATTCCACTCTTACGGACATACACTTGTACAAAATCCGTGGTACTGTGAGGGATGAAAAAATGAGCCAATATATTGATCCGAATGCTGGTTACACAAAAGGAACGACCCAAGAGCATGATGTAACGATGAAAGGCCGCCGTTTACTTGATATTACCGGTGTCAAACAAGTTGAAAGTTTCGATAATGAAGAATTTCTGCTCGAAACGTCAATGGGTTTCTTATCTATCCGGGGCCAAAACTTGCAAATGAAGAATTTAGACGTTGATAAAGGCATCGTTTCCATTAAGGGAAAGATTTTCGACCTTGTTTATTTAGATGAGCAATCAGGGGAGAAAGCTAAAGGCTTCTTTGGCAAATTGTTCAAATGACCTTAACGATCCAATTTTATACGTTGCTTGCGATGATAGGCATGGGCAGTGGCTTTGGAGCTGCCCTGGATACGTATAGCCGGTTCCTGAATCGTTCAGAAAGGAAAAGGTGGATTGTATTCATCCATGACTTCCTTTTCTGGATCATTCAGGGTCTCCTTATTTTTTATGTTTTGTTTTTAGTGAATGAGGGAGAGTTTCGCCTCTATTTATTTTTGGCCTTATTATGCGGTTTTTCAGCATATCAAGCACTTTTCAAAGGTTTCTATCAACGTTTATTAGAGTTTTTGATCATACTTGTGATAAAGTTGGCGAGATTTATAGCGAATTCGGTTCACATGCTGATATTTCTACCGGTAAAATGGGTATTAGTATCTGTATTGGCCATCATCATCGGGATAGGTAAGTTCGTTTTGGTATTATTAAAATGGGCGGGAAAAATACTTCTCTTTATTTTGACTATATTCTGGAGACCATTAAAATGGATTCTGACTTATATATGGAATTTATTGCCGGTTTTTGTTACGAAAAACGTCGGGAAGTTTTATAATAAAGGAAAAGGGATTTTATTGAAAATAAAGAATTCTATATTTAGAACGCTAAATGGATGGAGAAATAAAAAGAAATGAGGAGCGATAAAAAATGAGTAGCCTGCGTAAAAGGAAAGTGGCAAAAATGGAAAATCCCTACGTCGCTCAACAAGAGAAAAAAGTACAAACCGTAGAAAAAAAGAAGCGTGGTCTAATGCGTAGATTAACCCTTTACTCAGTTTTCGCCGCTGTCTTTTTGATTTTTGCCGTTTCCACCCTCATAACGCAAAATGTTGCACTGGATGAGAAAGTTAAACAAAAGGAAGAATTGAAGGGAAAGTTAGCTGAATTGAAAAAAGACGAGACCCTTCTTAAAGAAGAAATCGTAAAGCTTAATGACGACGACTATATAGCAAAAATAGCCAGACGGGATTATTTCTTATCTGAAAAAGGTGAAATCATTTTTACCCTTCCAAAAGGGAAGGAAGATAGTGACTAATATTGACACTGTTTTTTTACTTTCGTTATAATATAGTGTGAAGAGATTTTTTTAACATTTCTAAGGAGGAACATTTTTTTTATGTCAATCGAAGTAGGCAGCAAGTTACAAGGTAAAGTAACAGGCATAACTAATTTTGGTGCATTTGTAGAGCTACCTCAAGGTTCAACCGGTCTTGTCCATATCAGTGAAGTGGCTGATAACTATGTCAAGGATATCAATGATCATTTAAAAGTGGGCGATACAGTTGAGGTGAAAGTCATCAACGTTAAAGATGGCAAGATTGGCTTGTCCATAAAAAAAGCGATAGACCGTCCTGAAGTTGAGCAAAAACCTGCATACACACCACGTCCGCGCCAAGGAAGAGGGAATGACAGCCGTTCCAAAGACTTCCGCTCGAAAGGTAATGGTTTCCAACCTAAAGAAAACTTTGAGCAAAAAATGGCTAAATTCTTAAAAGATAGCGAAGACCGCTTAACGACCCTTAAACGTAGCACCGAAACGAAACGGGGAGGTCGAGGAGGAAGACGCGGATAAAACTGCTGCTGAAAATAATAGTTTAGCAACTTTTCCTGTGAAATTATTCATAGTGTAGATAAAGGCAAGCTTGCTGGCTTGTCTTCTTTTAATTATCAACGACATAAAAAAAGCGCCTCTGTACACTTACCGATATAAGTGTGCAGAGGCGCTTTTGATATATGATGACCCGTACGGGATTCGAACCCGTGTTACCGCCGTGAAAGGGCGGTGTCTTAACCGCTTGACCAACGGGCCGTGATTTTCATGAGAAAAGATAGCGGCAGAGGGGATCGAACCCCCGACCTCACGGGTATGAACCGTACGCTCTAGCCAGCTGAGCTACGCCGCCATAATGGTAAGTGCTACTGAAGCACAAGTTATATCTTACAGTCGTGAAGAAAAAATGTCAACAAAAAAAATAAAGTTTGTCGGTTTCCATTTCCTGATTATTTATTCGTGTTATTTTCCGCAAAAATAACCTAAAAACTTTGCTTTTCTTCAAAAAAAAAAGAACACCTGTTTTCGTATTGAAAAAAAAGGTACAAAAACCTGTATACAAATGATTGTTCAAGAAGAATTTCGTCGAACGTTTTTCTTATCCGCTTATAAAATTCTGACAAAAAAATAGACAAGCCCTCTATATAATAAAAACCACTAATACGAATGGGGTGTTGAAATGGAAAAAGTAGAAAGACCTATGATGGAACCTCTTGGAGATGTTCAATTAAAAGAAGCGAAGGAAGGGGCCATCAATTGGATCCAACAACTGCAAATGAAGTCGGAAGACATATTCATAAAAAAAGGTATCTCTTTAGCAATTATCGGTTTTTTATTAGGACGGGCTTTGATTCTTTCGCAGCTTGCACCATTTGGACTTCCGTTTTTCGCAGCCGTTTTCCTCATGAGGCGTGATAGGGCTCCACTGGCTTTATTCGGATTGATTGCAGGTGGGCTGACCGTTCACTATTCGAATAGTTTAGTCATCTTTGCATCGGCGTTCCTGCTCCTGTTATTTCATAAGATCAAGAGGCCCGCCGTGGAAGGACAATTCAAGACAATGTCGATGTACGTCTTTGCTTCACTATTCCTGGTCAACCTGGCCGAGCAATATCTGGTATTTCGAACGATTCAGCTGTACGACTTGATGATGATAGGGGTAGAGGCGGGACTCGCAATGATTTTAACCTTAATCTTCATACAATCAATCCCGATGCTGACCATTCGGACAAAGTCCCAATCATTAAAGACGGAGGAAATCGTCAGCATCATCATCCTGCTGGCTTCGGTGATGACCGGAACCATCGGCTGGATGATATACGATTTATCACTCGACCATATATTCTCGCGATACCTGGTCCTCCTCTTCGGGCTGGCGGGAGGGGCCGCCATAGGCTCCACTGTAGGTGTAGTTACTGGATTGATATTCAGCTTGGCAAGTATTGCAAGTCTTTATCAAATGAGCCTTCTCGCATTTTCAGGGCTTCTGGGAGGTTTGTTGAAGGAGGGAAGGAAGATAGGGGTTGCTAGCGGCCTCTTGATTGCTACATTACTGATAGGTTTATATGGTGAAGGCACCAATAATATTATGGTGACCCTTTATGAATCACTTATAGCTGTAGCCCTATTTATATTGACACCGTCATCCATAATCAACAAAATAGCGAAACATATACCGGGAACAGTCGAGAATTCTGATGAACAGCAGCAGTATGCCCGAAAAGTGAGGGATGTCACCGCTCAAAGGGTGGAGCAATTCTCACATGTATTTGAGGCGCTCTCAAATAGCTTTTCCCAAGTGGATGAAAGGGGGAGATTGGAGGAAGATGAGAAAGAATTCGACTACTTCTTAAGTAATGTAACGGAAAAGACGTGCCAGCTTTGTTTTAAGAAGGAACAATGCTGGTCCAAGAACTTTAATACAACCTATGACGGCATGCAGGAAATTATGCTTCAATTAAGTGAAAATAATGGTCAGCTCCCCCAAAAAACGTCGAAAGAATGGGGGAAATATTGTAGCCGCGGGCCTCAGGTCATTGGGGCGATAGCACAGGAACTTACTTATTTTGAAGCTAACCAAAAATTAAAAAGGCAGGTGAAGGAAAGTCGGAAACTAGTGGCGGATCAACTGCGGGGCGTTTCGGCAGTAATGGATGATTTTGCGAAAGAAATTCAAAGGGAAAGGAAGAATCATCATGTACATGAAGAATCCATTTTGGAAGCCATCCAGGATTTTGGCCTGCACATAGGTCATGTTGAAATATACAGTCTAGAACAAGGAAATGTTGATATAGAGATGAGTGTCCCATACTGCCAGGGCAGAGGGGAATGTGAAAAGTTGATTGCACCCATGCTTTCTGACATTTTAGGTGAAACGATAGTCGTTCATTCAGAAGAGTGTGCAACATATCCAAACGGGCAATGTGAGGTGATATTTAGGTCAGCAAAAAAATTCACGGTCGAAACGGGTGTGGCTCATGCTGCCAAGGGGGGAGGGCTTGTATCAGGAGATAGTTATACGACCATGGAAATTGGCTGCGGCAAATTTGCGATAGCCATCAGTGATGGAATGGGAAATGGGGAAAGGGCCCATTTTGAAAGTACAGAGACATTGAAGCTGCTACAAAAATTTTTACAATCGGGAATAGAAGAAAAAATAGCCATTAAATCCGTAAACTCCGTATTATCTCTACGCACTACCGATGAAATATTTTCGACTCTTGATTTGGCAATGATTGATCTTCAGGACGCAAGGGCTAAGTTTTTAAAAATCTGTTCGATACCGAGTTTCATTAAAAGGGGGGATAGGATAATAAAAATTGAATCAAGTAACCTTCCTATGGGAATCATCCAGGATTTCGATGTTGATGTTGTATCAGAAGAGCTGAAGGCAGGGGACATATTAATCATGATGAGCGATGGTGTGTTCGATGGCCCCTCACATGTCGAAAATATCGAGTTCTGGCTTAAACGAAAAATCAAGGAAATGGAAACAGACGATCCACAGGAAATCTCTGATTTAATATTGGAAGAGGTCATCCGAACAAAAGGGATCATAGATGATGACATGACAGTGGTTACATCGAAAATTAAGCATAACACACCGAAATGGGCATCCATTCCCGTTTCTCCAAAACGTAAAAAGGCCCAGTAGGGGCCGTTTATATAAATAAAATAAATAAAACCAAAATGAGGTGGAGAAATGGAAGACGGATAAAAGGTAAAGGGTTGAACTCTTTTCAATCACTTCACTCCATGATGTGACTTGATGCGATGTCCTTGGCGTATAATTTCCCCTTTTTTAGTCAATTATGGTAACAAATTGATAGGAAGGGAGAGCAAAACATGAAAGCAGGAACATTAAGACAGATTTTGCTTATAACCGACGGATGTTCAAATCATGGTGAAGAACCGTCTGCCATGGCTGAATTAGCAAGGGAGCAAGGCATAACCATCAATGTCATAGGTGTCATGGAAAATGATGTGATAGATGAAAAGGGGCTTAAGGAAATTGAGAAGATTGCTGGTTCTGGAGGTGGCGTAAGTCAAATAGTCTATGCTCAGCAGTTGTCCCAAACCGTCCAAATGGTGACTCAAAAGGCAATGACTCAAACTATACAGGGAGTTATCAATCGTGAACTTCAACAAATACTTGGAGATTCAAAAACGATGGAGGATCTTCCGCCTGATAAACGAGGAGAAGTGATGGAGGTGGTCGATGAGCTTGGGGAAACAAGCAAGCTCGAAGTACTGATTCTTGTTGATACAAGTGCAAGCATGAAACATAAACTGCCTAAAGTAAAAGATTCCTTATTAGATCTTTCCCTTAGTATGAATGCAAGAATGGGTGACAGCCGTTTTTCCGTATTCGTATTTCCTGGGAAAAGAAATGATGTTGAAAAGTTGCTAGATTGGACCCCGAACCTTGAAGCCTTGACGGCAACTTTTCCTAAGCTTAGTACAGGGGGACTCACTCCGACAGGTCCGGCCATTCGTGAAGCTTTGACATACTTCAATAAAAAACGTTCATTGAGGGGATTGTTATCACATGATGATGAACAATACTTTGAGGAATCAATGTAAACTCCTGCCTGGCAGTTTGGTCACTGGAAAATGGAATAAAAATCAGTACAAAATAATTAAGGAATTGGGGTGTGGAGCGAACGGGATCGTCTATTTGGTTGAAAGCGGAAATCGTCATTATGCTTTAAAGCTCAGTGATAATGGGACGTCCATTATTTCGGAGATGAATATCCTAAAATCCTTTTCAAAGGTCCAGGGGTCTACCCTTGGGCCTTCCTTTTTGGAAGCGGATGATTTCATGAAAACAGGAAAGCAGCTCCCTTTTTATGTCATGGAATATATCCACGGACACGATTTTTTGCGTTTCATCGATAAAAAAGGGTCATCATGGATTGGAGTCTTAATGCTTCAGCTTTTAACAAGCTTGTCTGCCTTGCATACCAATGGATGGGTGTTCGGGGATTTAAAACCTGAGAATTTGATCGTGACTTCACCAGCCTATAAGGTACGGTGCGTGGATGTTGGCGGAACCACCTTAATCGGGCGATCTGTTAAAGAATTCACTGAGTTCTTTGACAGGGGTTACTGGGGACTTGGATCAAGAAAGGCCGATCCGCAATATGACTTGTTCGCTGTGGCGATGATTATAATCAATTCGGCCTATCCTGGACGTTTCCACAAGAAAGGGGAGGGGTATAGACAGCTTAACGACCTGATTAAGCAGAAAAAGGAATTGAACCCGTATAGGAAGATGCTAGATAAAGCACTCCACGGGCAGTATGATTCAGCCCTCCAAATGCGGGAGGATTTGGTCACGGTTCTAAGTAAGCAAAATCATTCGAAGAAAAAGGGCCAGACTCAGGCAGCGGCGGGTCAGCCGCAAACAATACAACCTGCAACGAGACAAGCAAGAAGGTCCCAAAACCATTCAAAAAAGAAAAGTGGCGGATTTTTTGAAACTTTTTTGCTGGTTGCCATCATATCGATGCTCTATGTTCTATACATATATGAACAGTTGTTATGATATAGTTATTAGGTGAATGCCATGGAATAGTTGAAACCATTTCATGATTGAATCGTATAAAACTAATGCCTGTTCATAAAGAAGGAAGATTGTATGTTAAAGGAAAAAGTTCTGAGCACCATTTATAGAAACGAATTGATTAAGGAACACTCGAAGTTGCTAATAGGCGTTTCCGGAGGACCAGACTCATTGGTGCTTCTCCATATCCTTAAGGAAATTCAACCTCTTTTTCATTACGAGATGATCGTTGCAAGTGTTGACCATATGTTTCGAGGGGAAGAATCCTATGAGGATTACAAATATGTCGAGCATATTTGTGAACGGTGGGGCATTACATTCGAGGGGAAAAGGATCGATGTTCCTGCCCGGATGGAGCAGACGGGGGAAAGTTCACAAATAACGTCAAGAAAGTTGCGTTTTGCTTTCTATGAAGAAATGATGGATAAGCATCAAGCCTCCACGCTTGTCCTGGGGCATCATGGAGATGATCAAATAGAAACGATGCTCATGCGTTTAACAAGAGGGGCGACAGGTAAGGCAAGAGCAGGAATTCCTATAAAGAGACGGTTCCATACCGGGAATCTGATCAGGCCTTTTCTTGAGATCACGAAAAGCCAAATAATCGAATATGCGGGCCTTCATAATATTGAACCAAGGTTTGATCCGAGCAATGAAACGGGTGTCTATGCAAGAAATCGTTTTAGACATGAAATCCTTCCATTTTTAAAGAAAGAAAATAGAAAGGTTCATGAGCATTTTCAACGATTCAGTGAAGAGCTTTATGAAGATGAAGAGTTTTTTTTGAACATGGTTTCAAGCAAAATGTCCGAGGTTTGGATCCAACAGGATAAAGATCAAGCGGTTATTCAGATTGATAAGGTTCTCGCGATGCCTAAACCTTTACAAAGAAGGGCGATTCAACTAATATTAAACTATCTTTATTTGGAGAGACCTTCATCGCTTTCGGCATTACATATTGACCAACTTTTAGTTTTGTTTTTGAATCCTCAACCATCTGCAGAATTGCATCTTCCGGAGGGCCTTATTGCGGAAAAATCATATCAAATTTGCACTTTTAGATTTTTTCGGCAAAAAAGCCTTAAATATTCCCTTAATTTACAAATTCCCGGTGAGACTATTCTTCCGAATGGATATAAGATTAAAGCGCACTATATAAAAGAAGAAATTCCGGTACTTAGAGGAAATCATTCTTTTATTCTTCCCGAATCAGCTGTTCAGTTTCCTCTTACAGTCCGAACCAGGAATGAAGGCGAAAGGATGGCCGTCAAGGGATTGGGTGGAACTAAAAAGTTAAAGGATATTTTTATCAATGAAAAGATCCCGATGCTAGAAAGAAATGTGTGGCCGGTCATCATCGATCAAACGGGAACGGCCATTTGGCTACCTGGTTTAAAGAAATCGAATATTGAGCCGGATATAATTTCTGATGAAAAATCTTTAATCTACTTAGAATATAAAAAAGCTTAATTCTTCTTGGGGGGCAATTAATTACAATGACCATGCAAAACGACATTGAAAAGGTTTTAATATCGGAGGAAGAACTTCAAAAAAAAATCAGGGAATTGGGTGCGCAGCTTGAAGCTGATTACCAAGGTAAGTTCCCGTTGGCCATCGGAGTGCTGAAAGGCGCCATGCCATTTATGTCAGATCTACTGAAACGTGTGGATACACATCTTGAAATGGACTTTATGGATGTTTCAAGCTATGGTAACTCCACTGTATCTTCCGGTGAAGTGAAAATCATCAAAGATCTTGATACATCGGTTGAAGGCCGGGATATTTTAATCATCGAAGATATTATCGACAGCGGTTTGACTCTTAGCTATCTTGCGGAACTTTTCCGTTATCGAAAAGCAAAATCAATTAAAATCGTTACCTTATTGGATAAACCAACAGGCAGGAAAGCGGATATCACTCCGGATTATGCCGGGTTCATCGTTCCGGATGCATTTGTTGTCGGATATGGTCTTGATTTTGCGGAAAAGTATCGTAATCTCCCGTATATTGGCATATTGAAGCCTGAAATTTACTCGAATTAATCGTACCTGTTTGAAAGAAAAGACCAGATAAAAACAGCGGTGTTAAATTATTGTAATTCATTAATTTTGTATGATAGTATTTACTATAGTTTGTTTACCCGTGGGAGGAGGTAAGGGATGAATCGGATCTTCCGTAATACCATATTTTATTTACTGATCTTTTTGGTCATCATTGGGATTGTAAGCATTTTTAATAATAACAATGAACCAACGGAGAAAATGACCCAAGATGAATTCTATAAGCATTTGGAGAATGGGGATGTTACTGCACTGACGATGCAGCCCGAAAGCAGTGTATTTGAAATCACAGGAAAGCTCAAAGGTTATGAGGAAAACAAATTCTTTGTGACGTACGTGCCTTTCAGTGAATATTCTCAAAGTAGAATCAATGATGCCGTAACCAAATTGGATAAGGACATCATCACTGTTGAACCTCCAGAAAAAACAAGTGGCTGGGTGACATTTTTCACTTCCATCATTCCATTTGTAATCATTTTTATCCTCTTCTTCTTTTTACTTAACCAAGCTCAGGGCGGCGGTGGTGGCCGCGTCATGAACTTCGGGAAAAGTAAGGCGAAATTGTATAATGATGATAAGAAAAAAGTACGCTTCAATGATGTTGCCGGAGCGGACGAAGAAAAGCAGGAACTTGTCGAGGTTGTTGAATTCTTGAAAGATCCTCGCAAATATGCCGAGCTTGGAGCCCGTATTCCTAAAGGGGTACTTTTAGTTGGGCCTCCTGGTACAGGTAAAACTTTACTTGCACGAGCAGTGGCTGGTGAAGCCGGAACTCCTTTCTTCTCAATCAGTGGTTCTGATTTTGTTGAAATGTTTGTGGGCGTCGGTGCATCCCGTGTTCGTGATTTGTTTGAAAATGCTAAGAAGAATGCACCATGTATCATCTTTATCGATGAAATTGATGCAGTCGGACGTCAACGTGGCGCAGGTCTTGGTGGCGGTCACGATGAACGTGAACAGACATTGAACCAACTACTGGTGGAAATGGATGGTTTCGGTGGTAATGAAGGAATCATAATCATCGCCGCGACTAACCGTGCTGATGTATTGGATCCAGCTTTATTGCGTCCAGGACGTTTTGACCGTCAAATAACGGTAGGCCGCCCTGATGTTAAGGGCCGTGAAGAAGTTCTGAAGGTGCATGCACGTAATAAACCATTAGCAGAAACAGTCGATTTGAAAGCGATCGCTCAGCGTACTCCAGGATTTTCTGGTGCAGATCTTGAAAACTTACTGAATGAAGCGGCGCTTGTAGCTGCTCGTCAAGATAAGAAGAAGATCGACATGTCCGATTTGGATGAAGCTTCGGATCGCGTTATCGCTGGACCTGCCAAGAAAAACCGTGTCATTTCCAAAAAGGAAAGAAATATCGTAGCGTGGCATGAAGCAGGCCATACCATTATTGGATTGGTTCTGGATGATGCCGAAGTCGTTCATAAAGTTACGATTGTCCCTCGTGGTCAAGCTGGCGGTTATGCAGTTATGCTGCCGAAAGAAGATCGTTTCTTCATGACGGAACCTGAGCTTAAAGATAAAATCGTAGGTCTATTGGGTGGTCGTGTAGCCGAAGAAGTTACATTCGGAGAAGTGAGTACAGGTGCGCATAACGACTTCCAACGTGCAACGGGCATAGCTCGGAGCATGGTTATGGAATATGGCATGAGTAAACTCGGACCACTTCAATTTGGTAATTCACAAGGTCAGGTCTTCCTAGGCCGAGATTTCAACAATGATCAAAACTATTCAGATGCAATAGCATATGAAATTGATCTTGAAATTCAACGTATCATCAAGGAAGCTTACGAAAGATGTAAGACGATTCTTACTGAAAATCGTGAAAAACTTGATTTGGTTGCAAAAACCTTGCTTGAAGTGGAAACACTTGATGCTGAACAAATCAAAAGTTTATTCCATAATGGTAAATTGCCAGAACGGGATTATACAGCCCTTAATGGGAATTTAACCACTGATGAGAATGTCAAGGTGAACATCAATACGAAGAAGGAAGAAAAAGAGGCCCTATTAGATCCATTGGATAAGAGAGGACCTGAGGACCTTGAAATAACGGAGGAAGGATTGAATACTCCTCCAATCAAAGAAGGTGCGCCTCAAGATCAGCCGCTTTCCTTCCCGAACGAAGATGACAATAAAAAGTCTTAAGTTGACTGAATTCAAAAGGGTATTTCCGCCTCGGAAATACCCTTTTCTTCACTCTTGAATTAAATATGATGAAGTTTCTGGGATACCTTTCGAAAAGTGCGACTAATAGCGTGGTAAAATAACAGTGTGGTATGATGTTGGAGAATAATTTACCGGAGTGATGAAACGATGATTTTTGTATTGGATGTTGGGAATACGAATACTGTATTGGGCGTATACGATGAAGATATTTTAAAATATCATTGGCGAATTGAGACTAACCGTCACAAGACAGAAGATGAGTATGGAATGGTCATAAAGTCTTTGCTGCAACATGAAGGTCTTTCGTTTGATCAATTTGATGGAATCATCATTTCTTCGGTAGTTCCACCAATTATGTTTGCGCTTGAACGCATGTGCAAAAAATACTTTGGAATTAAACCGCTTATAGTTGGACCTGGAATAAAAACTGGATTGAATATTAAATACGAGAATCCCCGTGAGGTGGGTGCGGACCGAATCGTTAATGCCGTCGCAGGCATCCAGGAATATGGAAGTCCTCTCATTATCGTGGACTTTGGCACGGCAACTACATATTGCTATATAAATGAGGATAAACAATACATGGGCGGAGCCATTGCTCCGGGTATAAATATTTCTACTGAAGCACTTTATTCAAAGGCAGCCAAACTTCCAAGAATAGAAATCAGTCGGCCAGAAGGGATTATTGGGAAAAATACGGTGTCCGCCATGCAGGCTGGTATTTTGTATGGGTATGTTGGACAGGTAGAAGGAATCGTTAATCGAATTAAGGAGCAAAGTAATCTAGAACCGACGGTAATAGCAACAGGTGGATTGGCTACCTTAATTGCCAATGAGTCTACTGTGATTGACGTAGTGGAGCCATTTTTGACTTTGAAGGGGTTGCAGTTGATTTATAAACGTAATCGTGAGCAAGTGAAGAAGTAATACAAAGCATGAAAGGAGCAAAATAAATGAAGGATTATCTAATAAAGGCGTTAGGTTATGAGGGACAGGTTCGGGCATATGCTGTTTCAACAACAGACACGGTAGGAGAAGCTCAGCGGCGCCATTATACATGGCCTACTGCTTCAGCTGCCCTTGGACGGGCGATGACGGCAGGCGTTATGATGGGTGGAATGTTAAAAGGTGAAGAAAAGCTGACGATTAAAATCGAGGGCGGTGGACCGATTGGTTCCATCCTGGTCGACAGCAATGCAAAGGGAGAAGTCCGAGGATATGTCACTCACCCGCAAACTCACTTTGATTTGAATGAGCAAGGAAAGCTTGATGTAAGGAAAGCGGTGGGTACCGATGGATTGTTGACTGTTGTCAAAGATATCGGTCTTCGTGATTACTTTTCAGGTCAGGTACCGCTTGTATCGGGAGAATTAGGTGAAGATTTCACATATTACTTTGTTACTTCCGAACAGGTGCCTTCATCTGTGGGGGTTGGGGTCCTAGTTAATCCGGATAATTCAATCCTTGCAGCGGGTGGATTCATCATCCAGTTGATGCCGGGTACATCCGAAGATACGATTACAAAAATCGAAAATCGGCTAAGCACGATAACTCCTGTTTCTAAGATGATTCAAAGCGGCATGACTCCTGAAGAAATCCTAACTGAAATTTTAGGTGAGGGCAATGTGAATATACTAGAAAAAATGGATGTCCAATTCTCCTGTCAATGTTCTAAGGAAAGAATTGCAAATGCATTGATTAGCCTAGGGCAAGCTGAGATTCGGGATATCATTGATACAGATGGACAAGCGGAAGCACATTGTCATTTTTGTAATCAGACCTACCAATTCTCGAAGGAAGAACTCGAGGAACTAGAAGCGGAAACCAAAAAATAATATACGGGGGATAAGGGTTTGCCAAAACAAAAGCTTCGGGCGATTATTGCTGCCCTTGCCTTGTTGAACCTATTGACTATCATTATCTTTGTCATAAAACCACTAATCATTTCAAAATCCGTCATCGGGGAAGAAACGGCCGCAAAGGTTGGATCCAAGGATATTTCCCGGGACGCATGGATTAATGAGCTCGAAAAAAGATATGGGGAAGATGTACTTGAGGAAATGGTCGATAAAGAGGTCGTGAAACAGGCAGCTGAAAAATACAAAGTGAAAATTTCGGATGAAGAGCTTGATCGGGAACTTAAAATGATGAAAACGATGTATGGGACTGCCGGTCAGAACCTTAATAAAAGTAACGATCAACTGAGGCAGGAAATTCAGTCGAGTCTCCTCCTCGAGAAGCTCCTCACCAAGGACGTTTCGGTCTCCGAAACGGCAATGCGGAATCATTATGATAATAATAAGGATATCTACAGAATCCCTACTGCTTTCCATATTTCTCATATTACCTCGTCTACAAAAAAGCAAGCGGACCAAATCGTACGTGAACTGGAGAAAGGCGTCTCCTTTGATGTCTTAGCGATGGAAAAGTCCCTTGATGAATTCACTGCCAATCAAGGAGGCGACATGGGTTATATATCACAGGATAACGAGCAAGTCTCCAAGGAATACATTACCGCTGCCGAGAATTTGAAGGTGAAAAAGTGGAGTGATCCGATTCAAACGGAAGAAGGCTGGGCAATTATCTATCTGCATGAAAGAATAGAGGGCAAGCAGTATGAATATGATGAAGTTAAAGACAAGATTCACCGCCAAATAGCTCTTGAACAGATTCAGGCACCGGTCTCAGGGAAAATTTTCTGGGACGAATTTGATGTAGAATGGTTTTATGGATTGAAAGAAAAAAAGTAGGTCAATGGTTGTGTGAGAAAATTTAGAATATAGTATATAATCATTGACAATGAACAATAAAAACTGGTAACTTTAAATTTATAAAACCAATAAACATACTCGGTATTTGAAATGATAAGGAGTGGAGAAAATGGCACGTATAGCTAATTCTGTAATCGATTTAATTGGACAAACACCTATTGTGAAGTTAAACAAGCTTCAAAATGAAAACAGTGCAGATATCTATCTGAAACTTGAGTATTTTAACCCAGGCAGTAGTGTAAAAGACCGTATCGCCCTTGCGATGATCGAAGCGGCAGAAAAAAATGGTACCCTTAAGCCAGGTGATACGATCATTGAACCTACAAGCGGGAATACTGGAATAGGACTTGCGATGGTAGCAGCGGCAAAGGGCTATAAATCAATTCTGGTTATGCCGGAGACGATGAGCTTGGAACGCCGTAACTTGCTTCGTGCTTATGGCGCAGAATTAGTTCTTACTCCCGGACCTGAGGGAATGAAGGGTGCAATCGCAAAGGCGACTGAGCTGTCTAAAGAAAAAGGTTATTTCATTCCACAGCAATTCGAGAATGTAGCCAACCCTGAAGTTCATCGGAATACTACAGGACCTGAAATCGTTGAAGCATTTGGTGATGAAGGTCTGGATGCATTCGTTGCCGGAATCGGTACTGGCGGAACCATAACAGGTGCTGGTGAAGTGCTGCGTGAAAAATACCCTGACATTAAGATTTACGCTGTTGAGCCTGCGGACTCTCCAGTATTATCGGGTGGGACTCCAGGACCTCATAAAATCCAAGGAATCGGTGCAGGCTTCGTCCCGAGTATTTTGAATACAGATCTCTATGACGAAATCATTCAAGTCAATACAGAGGAATCTTTTGACTATGCCCGCCGTGCAGCAAAAGAGGAAGGAATCCTTGGTGGAATTTCTTCTGGTGGTGCAATTGCAGCTGCCATTAAAGTGGCTGACAAACTGGGAAAAGGTAAAAAGGTACTTGCTATCATACCAAGTAATGGTGAACGCTACTTAAGTACGCCATTATATAACTTTGAGTAAGACAAGACACTAAAAACTAGAAGCGAAGTTCCTTAGGGGCTTTGCTTTTCTTTTTGTAGTAAAGTCTGCAGAAGCGTTCCATATCTTCATGGAACTTGCGCTATGCCTATGTAAATGGGTAAACTCGTATATATAGATTTCTTTAGGTGAAGGAGAACGTTGGATGTCATTAGCTGGAGCGTCAAAAATAAAATGCGGTTCATTTGATTTGGATTACAGCAATAAAACCTTAATTATGGGGATTTTGAATGTTACGCCAGACTCCTTTTCGGATGGCGGGAAATATAATCGGATAGATGCCGCTTTGAAGCATGCCGAACGGATGGTCAACGACGGAGCGGATATATTGGATGTAGGCGGAGAGTCCACCCGTCCTAACTATGAGAGGATATCGGATGAAGAGGAAATAGAGAGAGTCGCCCCGATTATTGAAGCTATATCCCGTAATATTGAGGTACCAATATCGGTCGATACGTATAAATCAAGAGTAGCCGAGGCGGCGGTAAAAGCAGGAGCACATATATTAAATGACATTTGGGGAGGTAAGGCCGATTCCTTGATGTCAAAGGTTGCTGCGGAATATAAGGTGCCGATTATCTTGATGCATAACAGGGATAATATGAGTTATGGACATTTTGTTCGTGATGTACTTCAAGATTTATTCGAAAGCATCATGTTGGTAAAGGATGCGGGAGTCAAGGATGAAAACATCATTCTCGATCCGGGAATTGGCTTTGCGAAAGATTTAAAGTTAAATTTGGAAATGATGAGGAATCTTGATAAGCTTGTATCATTAGGATATCCTGTACTGCTAGCCACATCAAGAAAGTCCATGATTGGACATGTTCTGGACCTGCCGCCTAGTGAGCGGATGGAAGGAACAGCCGCCACGATCTGCCATGGCATTCAACAAGGCTGTCAAATGGTTCGTGTACATGATGTGAAGGAAATGGCACGGACTGCAAAGATGATGGATGCTCTATTAGGAAAAGGTGAATGAAATGGATAAGATATATGTGAATAAAATGGAGTTTTACGGTTATCATGGAGTTTTTCCGGAAGAAACGAAGCTTGGTCAGCGGTTTAAAGTGGATTTAATCGTCCATACTGACTTAGCCAAGGCTGGGGAAAGTGACAACCTTGAAGACTCAATCAACTATGGTGAGTTATATGAAGTGTGTAAAGGTGTTGTTGAGGGAAAACCTTTTAAGTTAGTGGAAGCTGTTGCTGAAAAAATTGCCTCTGAACTACTTAATGAATATTCTTCCATTGAGACATGCACCGTGAAGGTTTATAAACCAGATCCTCCAATAGCAGGTCACTATGATTCGGTTGCTATAGAGATTGTAAGGGGACGCTGATTGTGGTAAATATCGCTTACCTTTCAATAGGGTCGAACTTAGGGGATCGCCTTGAAACATTCCAAAGGGCTTTCCAATTATTGTCTGAAAATCCGCATATCAAGTTGGTTGCATGCTCTTCTTTATATGAAACAGACCCGCTAGGATATGAAGATCAGGACTGTTTTTTAAATGCTGTCCTTAAAGTGAATACCGATTTGGAACCCGAAAAATTACTTCACGCTTGTATGGAAATTGAACAAGAATTAGGGAGAAAAAGGGAAATTAGGTGGGGTCCCCGTACTTTAGACCTTGACATTTTGTTATATAATCATGAAAATATTGAGACGGAGATTCTTTCAGTCCCGCACCCTCGTATGCACGAGAGGGCTTTTGTTATCGTGCCTTTAATGGAAGTGGACCCTGATATATCACTTCCGCTAATGCATGCACCTTTGAGCGACCTGCTTGAACAGATTTCGGATAAAGAAGGAGTTCGATTATGGAAGGTGAAAAATGGGGAAGGCGTATTCGCGCTTTTCGAAAGTTAAAGGGTTATACCCAGGAAGGGTTTGCGAGAGAAATAGGCGTTTCCGTTTCCTTGTTAGGAGAAGTCGAACGAGGGAACCGCATCCCTTCAGAAGCATTTTTACTGGAAGTGGCGGAAGTTCTTCATGTTTCCATTGAGGAGCTTCAGCCGCCTGAGGATAAATGAAAGAATGTTATAGGAGGCACACCGTGTTAAAAATAGGCAATATAGAAATGAAGAATCCGGTAGTGCTAGCACCGATGGCGGGAGTCTGTAACTCGGCATTCCGCTTGACCGTCAAGGAATTTGGTGCTGGCCTTGTTTGTGCGGAGATGGTCAGTGACAAGGGAATCGTTTTACAAAATGCTAGAACGATGAATATGCTTTATATAGATGAAAGAGAAAAGCCGTTAAGTTTGCAAATCTTTGGCGGAGAAAAGAAATCTTTGGTCGAAGCAGCACAATTTGTAGATAAAAATACAAATGCTGACATCATTGATATCAACATGGGCTGCCCTGTTCCTAAAATCACTAAATGTGATGCGGGTGCAAAGTGGCTTCTCGATCCAAACAAAATTTATGAGATGGTTTCAGCGGTGGTTGATGCTGTTGAAAAGCCGGTAACGGTGAAAATGCGCATAGGCTGGGATGATGAGCACGTTTTTGCGATTCAAAATGCCCAGGCTGTTGAACGCGCAGGTGGTAAAGCTGTTTCCATGCATGGCAGAACACGAGTTCAAATGTATGAAGGAAAAGCTAACTGGGACATCATCCGTGAAGTGAAGAAATCAATTAATATTCCCCTTATCGGTAACGGTGATGTGGAAACTCCACAGGATGCGGAAAGAATGCTGAAGGAAACGGGTGTTGATGGAGTCATGATCGGCCGTGCAGCTCTAGGTAACCCGTGGATGATATACCGTACTGTAAAATATCTAGAAACCGGTCAACTGATGGATGAACCGTCCGTTCGTGAAAAGATGGACGTTTGCGTGCTTCATATGGATCGTCTAATTGCGTTGAAAAATGAAAATGTTGCTGTTCGTGAAATGCGTAAGCATGCTTCTTGGTATTTAAAAGGTGTTAAAGGGAATGCTAAGGCTCGTAAAGGGATTAATGATTGTGAAACAAGGGAAGATGTTGTTAGCCTTCTATATGGACTTGTTGATGATATAGAAGCGAAGCAACAAAATATCCAAATGGTCTGATGTTTGACATTACCTTCCTATTTTCCTATAATACGCTTATCTTAAACTGCCAGTAATCCTGGCAGTTTTTATATGTACATAAACAATGTTTTAAGATAAAAAGCTGTTGAATTCCTTTACTTTATGTAAGAATAAATATGTATGCAAAAGAATTTCTGATTAATTATATAATGCATTTATTAATAAAGATGGAGATGATTTTCGTGAGTCATGAAGAATTGAATGACCAACTGCAGGTAAGGCGCGATAAAATGCAGGCCATGATGGATAATGGACAAGACCCTTTCGGGAGCAGATTCGAGCGCACACATAACACTCAGGAGATAGTCAGTGCTTATGGTGAATTAGAAAAAGAAGATCTTGAAGAAAAAGAAATTGAAGTTACGATCGCTGGCCGTGTCATGACGAAGCGTGGAAAAGGGAAAGCGGGATTTGCCCATATCCAGGATATTAGCGGTCAAATCCAAATCTACGTCCGTTTAGATAACATAGGAGAAGATTCTTACCAAATTTTCAACCAAACGGATCTTGGCGATATCGTAGGGGTAACTGGCGTTATTTTCAAAACGAAAGTCGGGGAACTTTCCATTAAAGCTAAAGAATATGTGTTCCTTGCTAAAGCGCTTCGTCCGTTGCCTGATAAATTTCATGGCCTAAAGGATGTTGAAGAGCGTTACCGGAAGCGTTATGTCGATTTAATTACAAATGAGGAAAGCAAAAACACATTGATCATGCGCAGTCGTATTGTACAAGCCATGAGACGGTATTTGGACGATCATGGATACCTTGAAGTGGAAACGCCTCTACTGCACTCTGTTGCTGGTGGAGCTGCAGCACGCCCTTTCCTTACTCACCATAATGCCTTGGATATGCCATTGAATTTAAGGATTGCCATCGAACTTCATCTAAAACGCTTAATCGTCGGCGGATTGGAGAAAGTTTATGAAATTGGCCGGGTTTTCAGAAATGAAGGAGTATCCACAAGACACAATCCTGAATTCACATTGATCGAATTATACGAGGCATATGCGGATTACCAAGATATCATGAGTTTAACGGAAAACCTGATTGCCCATATCGCTCAAGAAGTTCTGGGGACGACTACCATCCAGTATGGGGAGTATGAGATAGAGTTAAAGCCGGAATGGAAACGACTTCACATGGTTGATGCTGTAAAAGAATATACTGGTGTGGACTTCTGGACTCAAATGAGTAAAGAAGAAGCCCAGCAGCTTGCTAAAGAAAATGGGATTGAAGTTAAGGAATCCATGGAGTTCGGCCATATCGTAAATGAATTCTTTGAACAAAGGGTAGAAGATAAGTTGATTCAACCTACATTCATCTATGGCCATCCAGTGGAAATCTCTCCTTTAGCAAAGAAAAATCCGGAAGATTCCCGTTTCACAGATCGTTTTGAGTTATTTATTGTAGGTAGGGAGCATGCGAATGCCTTCACGGAACTAAACGACCCTATTGATCAACGTCAACGCTTTGAAGCTCAATTAAAAGAACGAGAGCAAGGTAATGATGAAGCCCATGAAATGGATGAAGATTTCTTGGAGGCGTTAGAATATGGAATGCCGCCAACTGGCGGACTTGGAATTGGTGTTGACCGTTTGGTTATGCTATTGACCAATTCTCCGTCTATACGTGACGTCCTGTTATTCCCGTTGATGAGACATCGCTAATATAAGCAAAATGAATATTGATTGCAGGCCGAATTCGGATGGCTGGGATCATTGGGCGCAGCTCATGATCCTGGTATGTCCCATTCGGTTTTTTGTTTTTTTATTATAATTTCATGTCTTTTAATAGAATGGATTCTAGGGCTTGAAAGAAAAACAACATTATCTCAAAAAAACTTTAAAAAAGGTATTGCGCACTTAACGTAATGGTGTTATATTTATATCTGTCGTTACGAACGAGTTGCAAACAGATTACAAACTTTTAAAAAGTTTTAAAAAAGTTGTTGACTTGCAGTAATGAAAATGTTATTATAAATAAGCTGTTCCGAAAGATATTGCTCTTTGAAAACTGAACAAAACAAAGCGCCAACGTTAAATTTTAAGTGAGCACACAC
>NZ_VHIK01000018.1:0-177693 GCF_006680105.1 Bacillus sp. B4EP4a | reverse complement strand
GGTATGTATAGAGATTATAATATATAAAAAAATAGTGGATAATCTATGTTATATTAAACATAGTATCCACTATTCATTATAGTACGGTTAAGTTAACCCTGCCCCTTGAATGGAATAGGA
Organism: Bacillus sp. B4EP4a; assembly: GCF_006680105.1. NCBI lineage: Bacteria > Bacillati > Bacillota > Bacilli > Caryophanales > Bacillaceae > Bacillus > Bacillus sp. B4EP4a. The sequence goes on along the minus strand of NZ_VHIK01000018.1, from coordinate 177,573 downwards.
AGGATGTACAGTTTGTAAGTTTCACAGCTTTATACTGGAGAAGACGAACTTAATAAATTGAAAAAACTAAAACATTTCTATTACATAGGTACGAAATAACTCAGATGGCCGATCACTTCGTTTATCATTAATCGAAAACTCCATTTAATCATCAGTTTTATTGGCAAAAAGAAGGGTAAATCATTCACCTGATCTATCCTTCTTTTTTATCAAGTTATTCATTTGATTCTAGGACTACTCCTTTACCTTTAAGACCTAGGATTGAACGATAACAAAAAAAAAACGGATACCCATAGTATCCCCTCGGACTACATACATGTACTGTTAATGAAAGTGAAAGTTATAGTCTCCCTTTGTGTGCTATTTTTTCGTACTAGCCAAATACATTAGCATGTGGAATTTTTCGTCTATTACATGATAATCAAAAAAAGGTCCTGGATCTGTACAGAAACCGATATTTTCACTTTGCGTAATTTGAAATCCGTTGACTGATATATTTTCTTCTATGTATTTTGGATATAAAATATGCTCGTGGGAATTTGGATATAAGGCTGAAATATTTTTCAAGGATTTGGCCGAGCTATCATAATAGGAGTACCCGCCGACAATTGTTGAACTGCTGTGGAAATAGTTTTTTAGAACATGAATTGGGAACTGCGGATTGAGCAGTGAAAAATCATTTGCTGTAAAACTATCCACAAAAACATCGATGCTAAGCGGTTTCAATGGAAGATTTAAATCAGAATTCAAAATATAAAGGACATTTGGCTTCGGATTCATACGCTCAATTCTTTTTCTAACCTTCTTGAGCATCGCAAGCGAATAGCCACTGAATACATAGGATGCGCTCGTTTCAAGAACATCGATATATTTGGGTAGTGACACAAAAGCGTCAACGTTTGTTTCCACGATTAACTTGTTTTTTAAATCTACATTTTGTAGAACTTTTTGAAACCAAAAATTACTTTTTTCAAATAAGTTAATCATTTTGGGATTGATCTCTTTAATTGTTTCTTTATCGTAAAAATAAGATGGATAAGGAGACGTCTCGTACAAGTTCGCGGTAATGATAATACCTTCCTCGATAGCTGCCTCGTATCCACAGGTACAAGTTAAACTCCCGGTTTGAATGTAGACTTTTTTAATCGTTATATCTTTCATTTCAAGTGGAATGTGGCACTTCGGACAATAGAGCAGATTTACAAAGGAAAGTGGGATCCCTGTAAAATTCTCTTCTTTGGATGAAGGAGAGCTGGTTTGAACCGCCTTTTCAATCAATTGGATAGCTTTTGAAATGTCTTCTTTTTTCTTGGTCAGCGAGTTTTTTTTATCAATGAGTAAGTTGTTGTAGTAGTCGATATCCTCATGGTCCGAGAAGTTTGTGACACGCCGATACGATAAAATTTGTTGAATTTCTAGCAGTGTAAACTGAAATTTTTTCAGCTCAGTAATAAAAGCCATGTCGTCTAGACACAATTGGTTCATTTGATACTGGGTGTTTTTTTTGTCTGGTATTAATAATCCCTGTTCAATGTAATAACGAACGGTATCGGTCGTAACATGAAAAAGCTTTGCAAATGTACCAATTTTCATAGATGCCCCCCAATGAAGAAAGTGGAGTTACTCCACTTTTTTACGAAAATGAATTCAAAAAACTCTCAAATGGCTATTGACATGGAGGAAACTCCAAGTCATATGATGGACTCAAGAAGTGTGAATATTGTGAATAAAATCCGACTGTATTATAGCATACATGTCACAAAAGGAGAAGAACTAGCTATGGATAAGATGGATCGAATGGATGCTCTCTCACTGTGGGCAGCGACTGCAAACAGCTATGAAAAAGAAAAGCTTCTTGAAGGAAATGAAGAGGCGGATGTTGTCATTATTGGCGCAGGTTTCACAGGTCTTTCTTCTGCTTATCATTTGCAAAAATTAGGGAAGAGTGTCATTGTCCTTGAGCAAGAAACGATCGGATATGGCGCCAGCGGTCGTAACGGCGGGATGGTATTGCCAGGCTATAAGCCAACGGTGCAGGAGCTTGCCAAAAAGTATGGTGTCGACGAGGCGAGACAGCTTAACGATCTCTCCCTGTTTAGTGTTGAACTGGTTAAAAAAATCATTGACGAGCATCAAATCAACTGTAACTTTAGAAAGACAGGTCACATTGTGGCGGCTTACAAAGTCAAGCATTTTGAAGGGTTGAAACATGAAAGCGAATACTTAAACAAAAATTTCGGGTACGAATCAAGCGTGCTTGATCGAAGTCAGTTGCATCAAGAGATCGATTCCCCACTTTATTATGGCTGCTTAGTCGACAACTCGAGTTACTCGTTCCAGCCACTGAACTATGCAATTGGTTTGGGAGAAGCAGCTAAATCGATTGGTGCAAAAATCTTTGAACATTCGAAAGCACTATCTATTGAGTACGGTCAAAACAGTGTGAAAGTTGTAACAGAAAAAGGTGCTGTTACTGCGAAAGACATTATTGTCGCTACAGATGGTTACTCCGGAAAAATCATGAATGAACTGAACAAAGGCGTACTGCCAATATCGGCACGTATTATTGCCACTGAACAGCTTCCAGAATCACTGGTGAGTACCGTCATTCCTAAAGATCGCATGGTTTTTGATACAAGCAATTTCCTTTACTATTTCCGACGTACACCAGATAATCGGATCGTATTTGGCGGTGGCGATATTCGTCCAAACTTAGGCGATACCGTTTATCAAAGTGTTTACGATGCCATGGTTAAAATAATGCCAAAACTAGCAGGAAGCAAGATTGATTTCCGTTGGGGTGGTTTTATCGGGGTTACAATTGATACGTTCCCGGTTATCGGCAGATCCAAAGAAGGAGCATATTTCGCAACGGGTTATACGGGCCACGGCGCTTCCCTCTCGACATTGTTTGGTAAGTTATTGGCACAATGGATCGTTACGGGGAGTGCAGGTGGATATCGATTTGAAAAGGAACGCCTCAAATCATTCCCGTTCTATAATCAGAAAACTATGCTGGTAAATCTAGCACATATTGGTTTCAAACTGAAAGATATTATTGCGTAAAGGAGACTTGTTTATGAAAATTAACATGTTCATTGACGGGAAATGGGTAGAAGCGTTATCCGGTGCTAGACGAAACATTATCAATCCTGCAACCGGAGAGGTGATCGCAACGTCTGCTGATGGATCAGCAGACGATGCGAAGATTGCAATCAAGGCGGCCCGTGAAGCGTTTGACAGCGGGATCTGGTCGAATTTATCAGCTGAAGAAAGAGCTGACTATCTCTATAAGATTGCAGACCGTCTTGAAGAGAAGGCAGCTGAAATTGCACGTTTGGAAACTGCAAATAACGGTAAGGTTATTCGCGCAACCACTTATGCGGATATTCCGGTATCGATACAATGCTTCCGATATTATGCTGACTTGATCAAAGGCATGAAAAAGGAATCTTACACTCGTGCTGATTCTTCGGAAACAATTATTATTCATGAACCGATTGGTGTTTGTGGACTTATTGTACCTTGGAACTTCCCGCTTATGTTAGCTGTTTGGCAAATTGCTCCTGCACTCGCCGCAGGGAATACAATTGTACTTAAGCCTGCTGAGGTCACTCCTGTAAGCGTATTCAAATTATTTGAAATTATCGAAGAGATTGGACTTCCGGCTGGAGTGGCAAACTTGGTATTGGGACCTGGATCAAAAGTTGGGAATGAGCTTGCCGAGAGCCATGATGTTGACAAGGTTGCCTTTACCGGCGGAACAAAAACAGGCCAAAGCATTATGCGCGCAGCTGCGGGCAATATGAAAAAAATCACACTTGAACTGGGTGGTAAATCTCCACTTATTGTGTTCGACGATGTGGATTTTGAAACTGCAGTCGAGAATGCGATGTTTGGTATTTTCCACAATGCTGGGCAAGTTTGTTCAGCTGCATCTCGTTTGCTTGTACAAGAGACCATTTACGATAAGTTTGTGGAAAGATTGGCCGAGCGTGCAAGCAAAATTGTAGTTGGCAACGGGGAAAGCGAGAACACTGAAATGGGAGCCCTCACAAACGAGCCTCATATGAATGAAGTATTACATCACATCAAGAGTGGAATAGAAGAAGGTGCAAAATTAGTTTGTGGTGGTAAGCGCTTAACAGAAAATGGGCTTGATCGAGGATTTTTTATTGCGCCAACGATCTTTGCTGATGTAAATGCGAATATGCGTATTGTTAAGGAAGAGATTTTTGGTCCAGTCCTTGTTGTACAGAAATTTAAAGATGAGGAAGATGCCATCCAAAAAGCGAATGATTCCGTTTATGGATTAGCTGGTGCTGTATTTACTGAAGATATGGATCGAGCAAAACGTGTCATTAGTAAATTGCGTGCGGGAATTACTTGGATTAATAGTTATCATCTCGCTTATGTTGAAGGTCCTTGGGGAGGATATAAGCAAAGTGGAATCGGCAGAGCGTTAGGTGCTGTTGGGCTGGAACACTTCATGGAAACTAAACAAATTAATATCCACCAGCATGTCAAGCCTGTCGGTTGGTATGCGAATTAATTTGGCTTAACTTGCTATATCAATTATTTATAGGGGGACATGCTCATGGAAATAGCAGACAACCGTCAGTCACCGAATATAGAACAAGTAGAAGTAATGGATAAGCCAGCGTATGATTCAATGCTGGGAACTAAAAGTATTCCGTTATTATATTTACGATTTGCTTTGGCAGGCATTATGGCTAATGCGATTTTAGGAGTTGGAGCGGTTGTCGATGGCTATTTCGTCAGTGGCTTTCAGGCACTGGAAGTTGAAGGGATCGGAATTGGATTTACCGTCATGGTTATTACTCGTATGCTTGGGGTTCTTTTTGGTGTCGGAGCGGGAGCGGTTATTTCCCTTCGGCTCGGAAAAGGAAAGATCGAAGAAGCTAGGAGTATTATGGGACAAATCTTATGGTTTACTCTTTTCTTATCTATTTTGATCGCCGTACTTGGGTTGATTTTTGAGAATCAAATTATGATCTTTTTCGGAGCAAGTAATGAATCGCTTCCGTATGCGGTACAATACAGCCGCTTATTATGGATTTCGTTGCCATTAACAATATTGGCTGTTGTACTAAGTATTTTAACTAACATCGATGAAAAGCCTATATTATCAATGAGCAGTTGGTTAGTAGCAACAGGTGTTGCTGGGATTACAGAATGGATTATGGTAACGAAGTATGACATGGGAATGATGGGTTCCTCATGGGCCAATACGATTGCACAGTCGATTCCTGTTTTACTGATTTTTTATTTTTGGTTCAGCAAAACAAAGCTTAAGCCAAAAATGAAAGATATGATGATTAATTTAAAGACGATCGGTGAAGTGGCTTGGACTGGGTTTGCATCTTTCTCGAGCCAGTTGATGATGTTCTTTGCAATTATTTTTTTCAACAACTTACTGCAAAGCTACGGAGGTGGTTTGCATGTCGTAGCTTTCACGATTCAGAATGGCTACATTACAAATATGCTCGCATTAGCAGCACTCGGTGGGATGACGGGACTTCAGCCAATCATTAGTTACAACTACGGTGCGGGCAAATTTGATCGTGTGAAACAGGCAATTAAGATTGGGCTCATTTTTACGGTTTCCTTCTTTTTGGTTATGACAGTTATCTTGATCATTTTTGCAGACTCAATTGTGTCATTTTTCTCCAGCGGAAATCCTGAATTGCATCAATTGGGCATTTGGACGACAATTGTATTTAATTCTTTGTTTATGCTTAATGCAGTTGGCTTGCTTGTTTCCGGCTATTTCGAATCTCAAGAGAGAAACTGGATCGCAACGTTTATTAGTGTTAGCAAAATGCTGTTGTTCTTATTTCCGTTCATGTTTATTTTCCCAAAATATTGGGGCGTAGAAGGTTTATGGTACGCAACTCCTGCTGCAGAAATTCCAGGCGTTCTCATTGCCATATACTTTATGAAAAACGAGTTCAAACGTTTAAAAGATACAAATGTTAAGACAGTACGTTTATAGAACCTATTCCTTCAAAATTACCTATAAGAAAGAGAGAGGATCATCATGTTTTTTGCGAAAAAACTTACAGCAGAAGAAGCACTACAACTAGGTGTTGACACGTGGGAACCATGGGTAGGCGAACCAGATAAAGGAACGTGGCATCTAGAAGAACAGGAAGTTTTCTATGTGACAGACGGTGAAGTGTTTATTACTGTTGATGGAAATAAGTATCATATTACAAAGGACTGGGTCGTTTCCTTGGCTAAGGACCTTGTCTGTGAATGGGATTGTCCAGTATTTTTGAAAAAGAATTATAAAATGAACCATGAGATCAATCTGAAATAATGTGAAATGGGGAGTGGGCAAATTTTAAGCAGATAATGCTAAATACTGAATTAATCACTCTAAAAGAGTAATTTCGAAAGGGATGAGTTTATGAAAGCTGATGTTGTATTGATAAATGGAGAAGTTATTACAGTAGACCAAAAGAATACAGTAGCCGACGCTGTAGCAATAAAGGATAATCGTATCGCAGTTGTTGGTTCAAATCAGGAGGTTAAGAGTTTTATAGGAGAAAAAACGAATGTAATTGACCTGCAAGGAAAAACGCTTCTTCCTGGATTCATTGATTCTCATATTCACCTCATTTTTTATGGGGTGAATCAGTTGGCGGTAAGTTGTAAAGCTGAGCATATTGATTCTATCGAGGCTTTGTTAGATGACCTGAAGAAGAAAGCCATAGAAACTCCTAAAGGTGAATGGATACGTGCTTGGGGCTTTAATGAAACCGCTGTGAAGGAAAAGCGTTATCCAACAATCGCTGAGCTGGATGAAATTTCAGTTGAACACCCCATTATTGTATCCCGTACTTGCAGCCATATAAGCGTGGTGAACAGCAAAGCATTAGAAATTGCGCAAATTAACGAGAACACACCGGATCCTAATGGGGGAGTTATTGAAAAGAATCAGGCAGGAAGGCTTACAGGAAAGTTAATTGAAGCAGCAAATATGGGTATGAGCGAGGTTGCAAGTTATACAGAAAGTGAACTGATGAAGGCTGTGAAAATTGCATCAGATCATTTCGTTGCAGCGGGCATAACAAGTATACATGAGGCAGGTGGAAATGGTCCTGAGAGTTACCGTTTACTGCAACAAGCTGTGAAGAGTAAGGATATTCGTGTCCGAATTTATGCAATGATATGTCAGGTAAATAACTCCCATGAATTTGTTAATAAAATGGTCGAAGCTGGTGTGGTAACTGGTACCGGAGATGAGAGATTCAAAGTTGGACCAGTTAAATTGTTTACAGATGGAAGTAGCACCGGGCCTACAATTGCAACCCGTGAGTCGTACTCCAGTGACTCTAACAATTATGGCATTCTTTATTATAGTGAGGAAGAAATCTACCAAGTTTTAGGTGAATCACATAAAAAAGGCTATCAAATCACTGTACATGCACAAGGTGATAAAGCCATTGAAATGTATTTAAATTGTGTAGAAAAGGTGTTGGAGGAAGCACCAAGAAAAAACCATCGTCATCGGATTGAGCACGCGGGAATTTCTTCACCAGATTTACAAGAGAGAATGAAAAAACTCGAGATGGTTCCTATTCCAAATCCTCCATTTCCATATGAATTCGGAGAGATATATGTCCAACACTATGGTGATCGTGTTAATCACATGTACGCTGTTCGTGATTTTATTGATCGTGGCATCATGGCAGCAGGTGGATCGGACGCGCCAGTTACTGACTATAATCCTTTATTAGGAATTCATGTTGCTGTCAATAGAAAAAGCCAGTCTGGAATGGAGTTTGGTGCTAATCAATCTATAAGCGTAATGGAAGCTATTAAACTATACACTTGGAATGGCGCTTATGCGAGTTTTGAAGAAGAGATAAAAGGAAGCATAGAGGTCGGAAAGTTGGCGGATTTAGTTATATTAAATGACAGCATTTTAAGTGTCAACCCAAACCAAATTAAAGATATAAAAGTAGAAACAACTATTATTGATGGTGAAATTATCTATCAAGAAGAACCATCAGTGAAAATTTAATATATCATAGTTTGCATACCATGTAAGCCTTGTAATGAAAGTGAATGGCGAAAAGTTTACTGCTTTCATTGTTGAAAAAGGTTACGAAGGAGTCTCTATTAGTCCGAAAGAAAAGAAAATGGGGGTGCGGGGGTCTTCCACGTGTTTTCTCATTTTGGATAATGTAAGAGTACCTTCTGAAAATGTTATTGGTGAAGTAGGGAGGGGGCATATTATTGCGTTTAACGTATTGAATATCGGCCGCCATAAGATTTCAACCACTTCGCTAGGACTAGCAAAGAGATCGATTGAGCTAGCAGTTAACTTTGCCAATGAAAGGAAGCAATTTGGCCTGCCTATTTCCAGTTTCAACTTAATTAAAAATAAACTAGGTGATATGGCTATAAAAACGTACGCTAATGAAAGTTCCGTGTATAGAACTGCTGGCGCCATGCAAGAAGGGTTTGAAAAGATGAAACAAACAGGCTCCGCTGACTTTGGTGAAACGATAGCCCGTTATGCTTAAGCGTGTTCGATCAACAAAGTTATGTCCACAGAAGTTCTTGACTTTATCGTATCCATCCTATTGACATTACTCCAATTTCGATCTACAATCTGGTCGAAATTGTTTTCAACTGAAGTAAAGTATTAATAAAAGGGGAGAAAATAGTTGTCATATTCACTAAAAATATTAAGAAAAAGTGAACAAATAACCAGTCTTTGGTCAGGTGGTAAAACAACTCAACTTGCTATTTATCCTGAAGGTGGAGATTACTCGAAGCGTGATTTCAACTGGCGGATAAGCACCGCAGATGTCGAGGTGGACGAATCCTTATTTACTCACCTTCCAGGCATTCAGAGAATCATCATGATCCTTGATGGTGAAATGTTGCTGGAACATAAAGGAAAGCACCGTGTGCATTTACAGCCATTTGAACAGGATCGGTTTGATGGAGGCTGGACGACCCGAAGTATTGGGAGGGTTACAGACTTTAATTTGATGTTAGCAGAAGGATGCGAAGGAGCCCTTAGCACGATTCATTTGAATGATGGAATCCATTCTGAAGTGTTGGATAATGGGGAATCTACGAAAAGAACCGACGCCTATTATTGTTTCAAAGGAAAAAGCAGAATGAGTATCGATGAAAAAGAGACTATTGTTTTAGAGCAAGATGACATCGTAATCATAAACATAGATCATTTATGCAACAATTTAAATATAAAGTTATCCAATTACGAAGACGACTCATCTGCAACAATTATTAAGGTAAGTATTTTTTATTGATGGAAGTTTTGGTTCTTGTGCAAAAAACATTCAATTATGAAAGTAGAAAGAGTTTACTTTATTCAAATTATATACAGTAAAAAGTAAACAGGATATTAAATAATAATTAATCAGAGCTGTCCTTAGACGGCTTTTTCTTTTTAAAATAAATTGAGATAATTCAGCGACTTAAGGAGATAAAAACTCTATAAAGATAATTTTATGATTAAAATTATTTTGATATATCCAAATTTTAGAATATTCGGTATGTGAAATCAGAATTAAAACACTTACATTTCCTATTATCTGTGTACAATTACCTGAAAATATTGAATTGTCTTTAAATTAAGACGATTTAGTGTTATTATATTAGAATATTCAAATTATTAAATTGGAAGGTGAGGAAACTCATATGTCACAGATGTTGGCTTTAGTAATTGTTATTCTGATTTTATTTGTAGGAGACATTGTGGCGGTTCGAACAAAAGCCTGGGTACCTTCCGTTTTCGTTTCCGCAATCCTATTTCTATGTGGTTATTGGACATTCTTCCCGCAAGACATCGTTTCAATAGCAGGTGTTCCACCAGTAGTGGCAACCATGATGATGTACCTATTGATCACGAATATGGGAACATTGCTTTCAATAAGAGAATTGGTAAATCAATGGAAAACGATTGTCATCTCATTATCTGGTATCCTTGGTATTGTTGCACTTATATTCGGAATTGGCATATTCATATTTGATCTGCAAACTGTCCTTGTGGCGATTCCACCTTTAGTGGGCGGTATGGTATCTTCAATAATCATGTCAGAAGGAGCGGCAGACGCAGGACTTACGAGTTTGTCCGTTTTTGCCATTGTTATTTATGTAATGCAAGGCTTTGCTGGATATCCTTTAACTTCAATTGTGTTGAAGAAAGAAGGGAAGAAGCTATTGGGGCAATATCGCAATGGGCAATTAACGGTAAAAAAGAGTGATACTGCAGCCGCTTCAGAAGGCATGACGGAACTTAAGCTGTTTAAAAAACTTCCTGAAAAATATAATACGGAATATTTTAAATTTTTCAGACTTGCGGTTGTTGCTTTTCTCGCTTACCTTGTTTCGACTGGATTAGAGCCGATTATATCAATAAATGCATTTGTTCTTTGCTTACTATTCGGTGTTGTCGGAAAAAGTATAGGTTTCTTGGAAAAGCAGACTCTGCAAAAAGCAAATGGATTTGGATTTGCCATCATGGCCCTTATGCTTTTTGTCTTTGACGGATTAAAAAATGCAACACCAAGTATGATGATGGAGATCCTTTACCCACTTATTGTTTGCATTTTCTTAGCTGTTATTGGCATGTATATATTCTCATTCATTGCAGGGAAATTGTTAAATGTCAGCAAAGAAATGGCCTTTGCTGTATCTTTAACAGCATTATATGGATTTCCAGCCGATTACATTATCACCAATGAAGTGGTCAATTCATTAACAAAAGATGAAAATGAAAAAGAAGCATTGCTAAGCCATATGTTGCCGCCGATGCTTGTTGGTGGATTTATATCGGTTACAATTGTGTCGGTTATTTTGGCAGGAATATTTGTACAATTCTTGTAAAATAGGAGGGATTCTAAGTGAGTCTTATCGAACGTATAGAAAAGCAAATAAATGATTTGAGCGAATTTACATCAACACCCGGAAAAGGGACAACCCGGCTTACGTATAGCAAGGAAGACTTACTTACACGCAATTATATTAAAAATAAAATGATGGAATCCGGTCTAAAAGTACAGGAGGATGGATTCGGAAATATTTTTGGAAAGCTAGAAGGTACTTTAAAAGATGCACCAAGCGTTTTGATCGGTTCACATTTTGATTCCGTACCAAATGGTGGTGCGTATGACGGACCAGCAGGTGTAATTGTCGCTCTTGAAGTGGCTGCCCTATTTGCAGAAAATCAATTAACACCTAAATATCCATTGGAAATCGTTGCCCTGATTGAAGAAGAGGGTGCTCGTTTTGGCGGAGGACTAATGGGGTCTAGAGGAATAGTGGGGACACTTAGTGAGGAAAGTTTTAAAAACTTAAGGGATAAAGAAGGTATCACAACAATTGAAGCGATGTCAAAAATTAGTCTGGATTCATCACTTCCGAAAAGGAGAAATCCCAATAGCATTAAAGCATTTCTCGAATTGCATATAGAACAAGGACCAATCCTTGAAGAGAAGAATATCCCCATTGGTGTTGTAGAAGCTATTGTTGGTTTAACTCAATTAGAAGTAACCATTGAAGGAAAGGCAGGGCATGCAGGCACAACCCCTATGGATCGCCGTACGGATGCATTGGTTGCAGCCGCTCAGATTATTTCTCAATTACCGAGCTTTGCAATTGAGGAAGGTGAAGGAACGGTTATCACGACAGGACGACTACATGTTTTACCAAATGGAGCCAACGTCATCCCAAATAAAGTCGAATTTTCGGTAGATATCCGATCTAGCAAGGAAGAACATATTAACAATGTCATCAAGCGGATGAAAGAATTAATCGAATCCTATCATGAACAGGGGATCCATACAACTGCGGAACAGGTGTTATATATGCCGCCAAAGGTATTGAGTGATGAAATAAAAGCTTTATTAAAAGATAAAAGTTCTGATTTGAAAATTCCATATTGTTCCATTAATAGTGGAGCAGGTCATGATGCGATGGTTTTTTCCGATGTGACTGATGTTGGCATGCTCTTTGTTCCAAGTAAAGCAGGACTAAGTCATTGTCCAGAAGAATGGTCTGATGCACGTCATTTAGCAAATGGAGTGCAAATATTTTACGAAGTGGCTAAATGTTTAACGGAGGTGGAATGAGAATGATTAATCAAACGATAAAAGAAGCGATTCAAAATTATAGTGATGAATTAATAGAAATACGTAGAAAACTTCATAGCGAACCTGAGTTATCATGGGAAGAAGAAAATACAACTGCCTTTATTTGTGAATACCTTGAAAGATTAGGAATACCTTTTCGGAAAGCAGAACCAACAGGTGTCATTGCAGAAATTAAAGGCGGTAAGGCAGGAAAGACGGTAGCATTAAGAGCGGATATGGACGCCCTTTCTGTTGAAGAATTAAATAAAGACTTGCCATATGCTTCAAAAGAAGAAGGGAAAATGCATGCATGTGGTCATGATGCCCACACATCAATGCTATTAATTGCAGCGAAGGCACTAAATGAAATAAAAGAAGAATTACCTGGGAATGTGCGATTAATCTTTCAACCAGCTGAAGAAGTAGCAACAGGTGCAAAGGAAATGGTTAAACAAGGGGCTGTTAAAGGTGTTGATAATGTTTTTGGCATACATATTTGGTCGCAAATGCCAACAAACAAAGTTGCTTGTTCTCAAGGACCTTCATTCGCTTCAGCAGATATCTTTACAGTAACGTTTAAAGGAAGAGGGGGACATGGTGCAATGCCACAGGATTGTATCGATACAACTATTGTGGCCTCTTCATTCGTCATGAATGTACAATCTGTCGTATCAAGAACGGTCGACCCACAAAATCCCGCAGTTTTGACAGTTGGAAAAATGGTCGTTGGAACACGATTTAATGTCATTGCAGAAAATGCCGTTATTGAAGGAACTGTCCGTTGTTTTGATCCTAAAACACGTGACCATATAGAAAAACAGCTCCAGATTTATGCTGAAAATGTTGCTAATATTTACGGTGCGACCGCACAGGTTGAGTACTACCGTGGAACGCAAGCTGTCATTAATGATGAATACAGTGCAAAATTAGTGCAAAAAGTTGCTTCAAATGCGTTTGGCGAAGACGCAGTATATAATGAAAAGCCAACAATGGGTGGAGAAGATTTTAGTTTCTATTTAGATGAAGTACCTGGAAGCTTCGCTTTAGTTGGATCTGGAAACCCTGAAAAGGATACGGAATGGGCCCATCATCACGGGAAATTCAACATCGACGAAGATGCGCTTGCTACCGGTGCAGAACTTTACGCTCAATATGCCTGGGCATATTTGCACGAATAACGGACTGGATAAAAGAGGAAATACGGTATTTGTTAAAAGGTAGTTTGAACGCCAGAAGGCAGCCGATTGGCGGCCTTCTGGCGTTAAGGGTTAAATTTCACTAAAAGGGCTTTGCACACAGTCAAAAAGGGAATGGATTTTACCATTCCCTTTTTGTTTTCCATTAACAAGGAATGAAACATCAAAGATTCTTTTGTCGAAATCAAAAGTGAGGAATCAATTAATCATCTGCAAAAACTTAAATTGACTTAAATTAATGTAGATTTAATTGCAATTAAAAATAAATAGACTTATAATTGGATCTATAAGGTGAAATCATGTAACTGGACGAGTGACTATTTCGACAAATATGAAATGGATTGATATCGAAACAATTTGTTAAATAATAATAAATCCAAAAACACCACTAGAAGAGATATGAAAAATTGGGAGATAAGTGTAACCTCGATTAAATACGTGATGGTTGCCTCTTGTTCCCCAATGAAGTCTATTAATCATGATCATCTTAAAATACAAATGTACTAGAGGAGGATTTTACAGGTGAATCAGGAAAAGGAAGGTTTGTCCCGCAGAAAGTTTATAGGTAACGTCTGTAAAATTGGAAGCGCTTCCGCGGTTCTCGGTGTCACGGACACGATGGGATTATTCATGCCTGAGACGGCAAGTGCGGATTCTGAGAAGAAGGTTGGCCATAACACCAAAAAACCAGGAAAGAACAGTTCCTATATGTTGATGAATGTTCGATTGGAAAGTGGATACAAGTATGAAAATGGCCAGGTCGTCGCAACCGAAACCGTATTGAGGAACCTCCATATTGTTAAAGGCATCATTACCAGAATACTAGATACTAAGTCCCCTTATGGAAAAGGTATCGATTGCTACGACGCGAAAGGCATGCTGCTACTTCCTTCTTTTAGAGATATGCATATTCATTTGGATAAAACTTTTTATGGGGGTCCTTGGAGAGCAGCAGCAACGAGGAAAAATGGCATTTTTGACATGATTACCTTGGAGCAGACACTGCTACTGGAGCTCCTTCCAACAGCCCAGGAGCGTGCGGAGAAATTAATTGAACTAATTCTTGGCTACGGCTCGACATATGTCAGAAGCCATTGCAACATCGATCCAGTCGTTGGTTTAAAAAATCTTGAAAAACTTAATCAGGCCTTAGCAAACTATTCAGATAAAATATCACATGAAATCGTTGGCTTTCCCCAACATGGCTTGCTTCGTTCAAATGCTCAGGGACTGATACGCGAAGCCATGCAACTCGGAGTTACACATGTTGGCGGACTAGATCCAACCTTAGTTGACGGTGATATGGAAAAATCGTTGCAAACGATGGTACAGATTGCGGTTGACTACAAAGCAGGTATTGATATTCACCTTCATGAAGGTGGCGAAACAGGATTGAAGGCAATTCGTCGATTGGCTGATCTGACTGAGGAAGCCGGTCTGCAGGGGAAAGTGACGATCAGTCATGCCTTTTCGCTCGCTTCGTTAGGGGATGGCGCCGACGTAGAAATGGCAAAACGCCTTGCATCGCTTGGGATTTCCATTGCTTCAACCGTTCCAATCGGTAAAGACGTAATGCCGATTCCGCTGCTTCAGAAGCATAAGGTGAACGTCATGCTTGGTAATGATAGTATTACTGATCACTGGTCACCATTCGGGATTGGCGATACACTGCAGAAGGCACATCTCGCTGCAGATCTGTATGGATGGTCAAACGAATACAACCTGTCTCGCTCACTTTCCCTTGCTACCGGCGGCATTACACCGCTAGACGAGTCCGGTAAGCAAATTTGGCCAAAGGTAGGCGATGCCGCGACCGCCGTACTCGTTCCAGCAAGCTGCTCGGCCGAAGCCGTAGCACGCCTGCCCAAGCGTGCTGCCGTATTACATAAGGGAACTCTGTCTTCGGGTTCTCTGGATAGCGTGAAGCCTAAGCTTCATACCAATTAAAAGGATATGACCTTTTTAATGAACCTTGGTAAAAAAGAATTGGGGATAGGTTCGATGAGCACATAAACGTTTAACGTTTTAAAGGAAGTACAAAATATAAATACCAATGGGGGAAGTTATGCTACAAAATATTGGAATACCAGGATTGATGCTAATTTTAGTGATTGCACTTATTATTTTCGGCCCTTCTAAGTTACCGGAAATTGGTAGGGCGTTTGGATCAACATTAAGGGAATTTAAAAAGTCTACCAGAGACCTTGTAGCAGATGACACTAATGCCGATGTAACCAATAAGAAAGAAAGCTAATCAAATAAATGAAGAGGGGATGTAGGATCTGTCTTACATCTTTTTTTCCTGGAGTGATGATGTTGGAAAATCAAAAAAAATCGAGCATGATTCAGCACCTTGAGGAGTTACGTAAACGTATTATTATCACTTTAGTCGTTTTCACGCTGTTCCTCGTACTGACATTTATATTTGTTCAAGATATTTATAATATAATAGTTAAAGATTTGCCGTTTAAGCTAGCTCTGTTAGGACCGAGTGATATCATACTCGTTTATTTAATTATTGCCACCGTCGTTGCCATCGCGGCTACTATACCGGTTGCTGCGCACCAAACTTGGCTGTTTGTACGTCCAGCGTTAACACCAAAAGAACGCAAAGTTACTAGCGCTTATATTCCAGCACTATTTATTCTATTCACACTAGGAATCAGTTTTGGTTACTTCATTTTATTTCCGCTTGTACTAAATTTTTTAATGTCTCTATCAAACGGCATGTTTACAACTTTCTTTACAACGGAGAAATATTTCCGATTTATGCTTCATATGACACTGCCTTTTGGATTTCTGTTTGAAATGCCTGTTGTCATTATGTTTTTAACAAGTTTAGGAATAATAAATCCATACCGTTTGCAAAAAATCAGGAAATATTCTTACTTTATTTTAATAGTTATTTCAATTTTGATTACACCACCAGACTTCCTATCAGATATCCTAGTTACGATACCTTTATTACTATTATATGAAAGCAGTGTAAGCCTATCCAAATTCGTATATAAACGACATCAAAGGGAAAAAGGGATGTCTGAACCTGTCTAAAAAGGGTCTGGCACTAAGACAGCATCATCTCCATTTTAAGGTTGATTTTTTTTCATGCCCGGAATATTAATATCATGTTTAATCCCTGGTTAATATCCCCGATTTGGAATTCTGATAACTAAATATATTGATTACGGTGTTCAGTATTTACTAATAATCTACCCTCGAAAGTTTAATTATCCTTAATATAATTCATGTTTCGTTGTGAATAAACTTGGGTTAACTTATAATTAAATCTACGAGGTGAGATCATGCTGCAGGATGAACGATTAGACGCAATTATTCAATATTTAAATGAAAATGAACGGATTGATATTGAAACAATTTGTAAAATAAATAATGTATCTAAAGATACGGCCAGAAGAGACTTAATAAATTTAGAAGAGGAGAGGAAGATCATTCGAATACGGGGTGGGGCGAAAAAGGCTCTGCTTTCCAATGAAGTCCATAATTATGGTGAGCGTATGAACATGGCATCGGAAGCTAAAAGTGAAATCGGAAAATTTGCAGCTTCTTTGATAAACGATGGGGATCATCTTATTTTGGATGCCTCCACAACAGTTCAATTTCTAGCTAAATATTTAACGAGCCGGAACAATACGGTCGTGACTAATTCGATTAATGTTACCAGTGTATTAAGCCCAAGAGAAGATATAAAGGTTAATTTATTAGGTGGAACATTAAGCACTAGACACCAAGCTATATATGGTTCAAGAGCCATTAGAGATGTCCAGGATTATAAGGTGAATAAATGCATCATTGGTACTTGCGGAATATCTTCTGAAGGACTGTCTACTTCCATCGAGGAAGAAGGCCTCCTCGTTCACGAAATGATTAAGCGTTCTGACCAGGTCATTGTGATTGCAGATTCAACGAAATTTAATAAAACTTTTTTTCAAAAGGTATGTGACCTAGACTCTGTTGATATAGTGATTACAGACAAAGAAGTACCAAAAAATATGCAGGAAATCCTAAAAAAACATGTGGTAGAAGTGATTGTGGTTCCAGGTCAAGAAAGAGACAATTGAGTATTAGAAATTTGGGTTCGAGTTTAAAAACTACTCACTTGATATAAAAAGTATCAGTAAATCTCGAATTTCTAGGTTACAGCCTGAAATAGTGTTGAACGAAAAGCAACAAGATATGTTTGTGAATCACGTTGAAAAAAAATCATGAAAAAAGAGTGCCAAGAGGTGCTCTTTTTTCAGTGGATAGATTGTAATTTAACTTTTGTAAAGGTGAGAAGCTGTGTACTCCACAATGCTGGTAAATGCAAATAAACAAGTAAATGAACCATGGTAATTCATTCTCTAAAACCCTTATGTGCAATTCATTATTTTGTTTATACACTTCAAGATAAGCTGGATGATCAAATGTTACAGTGTAATCTTCAAATGGATGTGAAGGGGTTGTATTCTTTATCTGCTCTGGAAGGGACTGATTTACTTCTTTCATCATTTCATTTATCTTAGCGGTATCTTCAACAGATCTTTATACCTCTTCAATTGGTTATAATTCAAGGAGTTCATTATAGATTTGGTACGCAAAATAATTAGATAATCATTTAAAATTTATAACTAGTGAATTTCGTTTGCTCATTTAGTGCTTATTAATGAAGATGTTGATATGATCCATTTTTTTGATAGACAGGGCCTTTGAAAATCCCTTATTTTAAATGGAAAATGGTAAAGTTAGGGCAGGATAGAAGTTTTCTTTAGAATACTGACTCTCTCCAATCGACTGTAGCTGCCGTATGGAAGCAGGGAAATCAAAAAATTAATATATTAAATTATGGTACAAAGTAAATGTGAGAATTAGGAAGAACTTTACAAAAAGGCTTTGCGGAGGAGGAACACATGTGGGCAATTACTTATCAATCAGTGAAATGGCTTCCATTCACAGTATCTCAAGGCAAACACTCATTTATTACGATAAGATCGAATTATTTAAACCTGTACATATAGATGAACATGGTTATCGGTATTATAGTGCAGTTCAGATTCCGTTTCTAAGGGAAATTTGCTTTTTGAAGTCGATTGGCATCAAACTGAATGATATTAAGGAGCATATAGGAAATCGGAATTTAACTACTGCCATGTCACTTTTGGAATTTCATCAAGAATTCATTGATAAAGAAATAAATACCTTGATGAATACACGTACATTTATTCAGCAGAGATTAATGAAATATTCAGAAGCCAAAAATATTAAAAGTGAATTGGATAAACCTATTATAGAAGAATTTCCTGAAAGGCATGTCTTATTTATACCATTTGAAAATGAATTGTGCCGAGAAGAATTACATTTAACGCTGATGAAAGCTTGGAATGTATTAAGTAAACATGAGATGCTTCCGTCAGAGGGATTTGGCACGGTTATTTTAAAGGATAAGCTTGGAACGGATGATGTTTTCGAGGGTGCGGGAATATATACTTCTTTACCCTTTATAGATCCTGATATGGATAATATGATGACGTTGCCTGCTGGTCAGTATGCATGTGTGTATAAATATGGAATGCCATATGACATTGAGTTTTTAAATGAATTGGTTCATTGGATCAGTGAAAATCAGTATAGAACTGTAGGGGACGTCGTGGACGCTTGTTTATTGGATACGACCTTTTACGAGAATGATAATAGTGTTGATTTTTGTCAGCTGCAAATCCCTGTAGAGAAAATTACTTGAATTTTTAAATATCCATTGACTGTATAGTAGAAATACACTTTAGAATATCAGTTGTAACCGATAACATATAGGTTATTTGAATTTGAATGATACATAGGATACTGGTCATAAAGTGATAGGGGGATTTTTTATGTCTGAAAAAATGAATAAAGTGACAGATTTACGTTCTGCCTTGGAACTACTGAAGTCCATACCAGGACAATTGATTGAAACGGATGAACCTGTCAATCCTCATGCTGAATTATCTGGGGTTTATCGTCATGTCGGTGCTGGCGGAACAGTAATGCGTCCAACAAAAATCGGACCTGCCATGGTTTTCAATCATGTATTGGGACATGAAGATTCAAGCGTGGTGATTGGACTTTTAGCCAGCCGGGAAAGAGTCGGTCTCATGCTGGATACAAAACCGGAGCGACTGGGGTTCCTTTTAAATGAAGCTGTAAAAAACCCAATTGATCCAATCACCATTACAAATGATAAAGCGAAAGCTCAAGAAGTGGTTCACTATGCGGAAGATCCGGATTTCGATATCAGAAAGTTAATACCTGCCCCTACGAATACAGAGGAAGATGCAGGCCCGTATATCACCATAGGCATGTGCTATGCCTCCGATTCGGAAACGGGTGAATCTGATATAACGATACATCGTTTATGTTTACAAAGTAAAGATGAGATGTCCATGTATTTTGTTCCTGGCCGCCATTTAGAAGTTTTTCGTGAAAAGGCTGAAAAAGCAGGAAAACCATTACCAATTTCCATTAGTATCGGTGTTGACCCTGCTATTGAAGTCGCTGCTTGTTTTGAAGCACCTACGACTCCTCTTGGCTTTAATGAGTTGAGTGTTGCAGGGGCTATCAGGAAAGAAGCGGTAGAACTGGTCCAATGCTTGACCATTGATGAAAAAGCTATCGCGAATGCTGAATATGTAATAGAAGGGGAATTGGTTCCCGGAGTGCGCGTTCGGGAAGATCAAAACACCAATACTGGAAAAGCAATGCCAGAATTCCCTGGTTATACAGGCTCAGCTGTAGCGGAACTGCCTCTAATCAAAGTGAAAGCTGTTACGCACCGTGTCAATCCAATCATGCAAACAGTTATTGGTCCAAGTGAAGAACATGTGAATATGGCTGGCATTCCAACTGAAGCAAGCATTCTGCAAATGGTGGAAAAGGCCATGCCAGGCAAATTATTGAACGTTTATGCCCATACTTCAGGAGGGGGTAAATACATGGCCGTTCTTCAATTCAAGAAAAGTCAGCCAAGTGATGAAGGTCGCCAAAGACAAGCTGCACTATTGGCGTTCTCTGCCTTTTCTGAACTTAAGCATGTGTTCATAGTGGATGAAGATGTGGATCCCTTTGATAGTAATGATGTTTTATGGGCGTTAAATACTCGTTACCAAGGTGATGTTGATACTGTATTCATTCCTGGAGTGCGCTGTCACCCGTTAGATCCTTCACAAGATCCCGCATACAGCCCCACCATTCAGGAAAAGGGGATTTCCTGTAAGACCATTTTTGACTGTACAGTACCGTTTCATTTAAAAGATGAATTTAAAAGGTCTGAATTTAAAGAGGTAGATCCAAGTCGATTTGTGCCTGGATTCTCCAATGTATAAGTTCTCTATATTTTTAAGTTTCGATTCAATGACTAATGAATAAGGAGGGGAATTAATGAAAATCATTGTTGGGATAACAGGAGCGACTGGAGCCATTTTCGGAATTAGGATTCTTCAGATGCTTAAAAGCAGTGAAGTGGAGACCCATTTAATCATGTCCCCTTGGGCA
Organism: Bacillus sp. B4EP4a; assembly: GCF_006680105.1. Lineage (NCBI taxonomy): Bacteria > Bacillati > Bacillota > Bacilli > Caryophanales > Bacillaceae > Bacillus > Bacillus sp. B4EP4a. The sequence continues at coordinate 156,713 of NZ_VHIK01000018.1, read as the reverse complement.
CATGCCACCATTCAACATGAAACTTCATATTCTGTTAAAGACGTGGAGGGATTAGCTGATCATTCCTATTCTTACAAAGATCAAGCAGCAAGAATATCAAGTGGATCTTTCCGGGTTGATGGCATGATCGTAGCACCTTGCAGTATGAAAACACTAGCTTCCATTCGCATGGGACTAGCGGATAATTTATTAACGCGATCTGCTGATGTCATGTTGAAAGAAAGAAAAAAATTATTACTAATGACAAGAGAAACCCCTCTAAATACGATTCATTTGGAGAATATGATGGAGCTTTCCAAAATGGGGACTATTATATTCCCTCCGATGCCAGCCTTCTATAATAATCCTGAAAATGTTAACGATATCATTGATCATCTTGCATATAGGGCGTTAGATCAATTTGAAATCGATGCTCACGGTGCGAAACGGTGGGACGGAATGAAATATCGCACCAAAATATAACAGATTACTAGTGAATTAAGGAAAAAGGTGAAAAAATGAATGGGATGGAAATGCCAGTAGAGGTATTCGACTTGTTAAATGGTAAAGAACTTGTCGACAAGCAGCATGAAGCCATGATGCTGTTGACGGTAAGTGAAGAAGGATGGCCACATACTGCAATGATTAGCGTGGGTGAGATCGTAGCAATAAGCAGGAAGGAATTAAGGATTGGCTTATGGCCGGATACTTCGACTACAGCCAATGTCAATCGTACCCATAAAGCTACACTGGTTTTGTTTTGGAAAGGTAAAGCCCAATATTTTCGCCTTTCATTAGAGAGATTAAAAGAGCTGCAAAATGTCCAATACAAAAGAGAAAGATTCCAGGCCAAAATAGTAGAGGCACGGGAGGATATTGCTAAGTATGCTGAAATAACCTCTGGAATTAAAATCGACTTGAAAAACCCTAAAGAAATTGTTGAACGATGGAGGGAGACCATAGAGGACCTCCTTCAATAAAATTCCCAGGTACCGACTTTAAGTTACTAAGAAATCAAAATTATCAAATTATAATTGATAAAATTAGAACTTCATGTAAAATGGAATCATTACATGTATTTATACCTTGCCTATTCATTAATCATTAAAAAAAGGCCTTTTTTAATGAAAATTAATGAACTGACTGGCTATCTTAATTTCTCGATCAAGTTACCTTGATGGTGAAGTTAAGATAGCTTTTTTTATTAAATATGTAGGTTGGGTTATGTTTTTAATCAAGGAAATGGAGGAGTGTTACTATGGAAATGTATGTAAAGGAATTGGGGGAACATAGAATCCAAATTGCTGATTATCCTGGAACGAAAGGGCCAATCATCGCCATACATGGTTTAACGGGCAATCATAAGCAAATGCATTATTATGCAGAAATGTTAAAAGGCGAGTACAGAGTCATTTCGATTGACTTGAGAGGGAGGGGAAATAGTTCGAGGACAGATGTGCAGTCTTCTCTTTTTAAACATGCAGAAGATGTAATTGAGTTAATTCAAGAGTTAAAGATTAAAAATCCTATTTTGATCGGGTATTCAATGGGAGCCTTCATCTCAAGTGTTGTAGCCAGCAAATTAACTTCGGTACAGGCCCTGATATTATTGGATGGTGCGGCCATTTCCTCTCAACAACAAAGGGACATCGTACAACCATCTCTAGGCCGATTAAGTAAAGAATATGAATCTCAGGAAAGTTATATTGCAGAAATTAAGGAAATCTATAGCCGTTTGGGTATCAATTGGACAGATCACCTGCAAAGTGTGGCGGAGTATGAGGTTCATGAAGTGGATGGTCACTGGGAGAATAAATCATCAGAAGATAGCATTCTTACAGATTTCAATAGTTTTTATTCTTTTGTCCCTAAAGAAGTTTGTAGACAAATTTCCTGTAAAACCTTATTGGTTTATGCCAGTGGGAAAATAGGGGATTTTCCTCCATTATTTTATGAAGAAGCCTATGATGATACGAAGAAATATACACCTGATATTGAAACGATCGTTTCAACTTGTAACCACTATACAATGGTGTTTGAAAATAGGGCGGAGATTAACAAAGAGATAAAGTCGTTCTTAAAACGAATTTGATTTTTTTGAAGATATTTTTTAAAAAAATATTGAAATTATCAGAAAATAGTGTAATATTAAGAATATATAATAAACTTAATTATTGCCTATTCATTAGCTATTAAAAAACAACCTTTTTTAATAACAACTAGTGAACAACTGGCTACCTTAAACACCTGCTGTCAATTATTGATAGTAATGTTTAGGGTAGCCATTTTTGTCGTGATAATGTAAAAGCTTAATGAATTTGGGGGTTTTATCGTTGAAAATCATTGATTTAACATTGGAACTTTACGATGGTCTAGTTACGAATAATGATTTACCTGCAATAGGGATTAAAGATGAACCTCTTGAACATAAGGGGAAATATGATTCACTTCCTAAAGGCTACCGTTCCAAGTTGATTTCTTTTTCTGACCATAGTGGGACACATGTCGATGTGGCTTCACATTACTCAGAAAATGGGGATTCGGTTGAAACCATCAATCTGAAGAATATGTTTGGGGATGCCCTCATACTGGATGTAAGCATGTTAAAAGCGACACATGAACCTGTTACGAAAGATTTACTTGAAGAGGCCGAACGCAGGCAGGGAGTATATGTTGAAAAAGACGATATCGTCCTGATCAGGACATGGGGGAAATCATGGGGGGAAAAAGGCTTTTTTGAAGCGCAGGCATTAGATGAAAGTGTGGCTCAATGGTTAATTGAAAAGCAAATACATATTGTCGGGTTGGATTTGCCAAATGCGGATTTGAACCAAGATTCAGAAAGCGGAATTCATCAAAAATTACTGAACCATGATATATATATCGTTGAAAATCTAGTGAATCTTGAAAAACTGCCTAAGCATTCCCGCTTTCTTTTTTTCGGGATCCCTTTAAAACTAAAAAATGCAACAGCCTCACCTATAAGGGCACTATCGATACTTGATTCACAATTAATTTAAAGAGGTGCAGACGAATGAGCGAGGGATTATTGTATTTCAAAGAAGTTTATGATGTGGTACCAGGCTGGGTGCAAAAAATGCACGATTATAGCCCCAATGCACTTGATCACTATACCAACTTACGAAGTAACATCATGCGAGAGGGAGCCTTGACGAAGAAGGAAAAAGATATATTACTGGTAGGCATGAATGCTGCGAGGTTGTATGAACGGAGTATGGTTTACCATACCAAAGGGGCAATCGATGGCGGGGCAACAATACCGGAACTGGTGGAATACTTAATTGTTTCTTACTTATATAACGGAACAGAAGCATTAAAAACAGGAATGAAGTCTTTGGAGTATGCTCTAACACTTAAAGGCATTCGATATCCCGAAATAAGTGGCGATCAAGGAACAGCAGAAGAAATCCTGCTTTATATGATTGAACTATTAGGGGATGAGGAGACGGGATTCGTCTCGAATGTTTTGAAACTGGTTAAATCGGAAGACCAAAACTCCCTCAAAGATTATATATTAAGTGATTCAGTGGTTTCAAAAAGTCTAAAACATCTCCTGATGACAGGCATATTCATTACAGAATTAAAAGGGGAACAGGTTGGGGAATGGATGGAGGCGGCAAGGTTAAATGGAGCTTCGGAAGAACAATTAGCTGAAGTGGGACTGATTTGCTTATTGACTGCTGGAATACCTGCTTGGTTTGAGGCAAGTGATTCATTGATTGAAAATAAGTAACGTGAGATTGGTGGGGAAAACATGGAAAAAGTACATCAAGATATAGAAGCAGCTTTATCTTGTGTGAAGAACGGTCATACATTAATGGTAGGTGGATTTGGCTTGATCGGTGCCCCTCTTACATTAATAGATGGTTTGGCCAAAAAGGATGTAGCAGGCTTGACAGTAATCAGTAACAATTTAGGCGAGAAAGGAAAAGGTCTGGGAGTTCTCCTAAGCCAGAAGAAAATAAAAAAGGCGATTGGTTCTTATTTTACAAGCAATCGTGAAATTGGGGAGTTTTACCAACGTGGTGAAATTGAATTAGAACTATTGCCACAGGGGACATTAGCGGAATCCATTCGTGCTGGCGGTGCTGGCATAGGCGGTTACTATACGAAAACGAGTGTAGGGACCGATTTAGCTAAAGGAAAAGAAGAAAGGGAAATAAATGGGGCTACATATATTTTTGAACCTGCCATAAGAGCAAATGTAGCTTTGATCAGGGCATGGAAGGCAGATACACTCGGTAATCTTGTTTATTATAAAACGGCTCGAAACTTTAATCCGGTAATGGCAACAGCCGCAGATGTCGTAATTGCTGAAGTGGATGAGATAGTTGAACCTGGAGAACTCCCGCCAGAGGAGATTGTAACACCGCATCTATTCGTCGATGGAATTATTAAGGCAAAGAAAATCCTGACGAAGGAAGGTGTCAAAGGTTATGAGTGACAAAGAATTAATGCAAAATATGATAGCAAGACGCGCGGCAAAAGAATTGACGGGCCCTTGTATAGTGAACCTTGGAATCGGGATTCCGACCTTGGTTGCAAAATACATTGATGATGAAAATGTTTTTTTCCATACGGAAAATGGATTATTAGGGGTTGCAGAAGTTGATGAAGATGAAATCGATCCCAATTTAGTTAATGCAGGCAAGTTACCGGTAGGGGAATCGATTGGTGCATCATTCTTTAATAGTGCAGAATCGTTTGCAATGATCCGTGGAGGACATATTGATGTTGCCATCTTGGGTGTTTTGCAGGTAGGTCAAACCGGGGAAATTGCAAATTGGGCCGTACCTGGCAAGAATATCATGGGTGTTGGAGGAGCGATGGACCTGTTGGTTGGTGCCAAAAAAGTGATCGTGACAATGACACATACAAGTAAGGAAGGTAAAAGTAAAGTTTTAAATGAATGCACCTACCCGATTACTTCCACTAGAAGCGTTGACTTGATCATCACCGAGTTGGCTGTCTTTGAAGTTATTGACAAACAGTTGAAATTGATTGAATTAATGCCTGGTATAACGATCGAAGAAGTAAGAGCAAAAACAGAAGCGGATTTTATCTATTAAATGTTAAAAAGGTGGTTTAAATGAAAATACGTTCAGTAGATGTATACATTATTGATTTACCCACAATTCGTCCTCATCAGCTTGCCATGCATACGATCGTGGAACAAACGATCATTCTTGCCCGTGTCATGGATGAAGAGGGTGCGGAAGGTTGGGCGGAAGTGGCGACAATAGGCGGGGCTTCATATGGTGAGGGGACACCTGAGGCGATCAAAGTGAATATTGATACATATATCACCCCGCTTATCATTGGTAAAAACCCCGTCCATTATGACAAAATCATGCATGAAGTTTCACTAAATGTTAGAGGAAATAATTTTGCGAAGGCTGTCGTTGAATCAGCCATGGTGGATTTAGTAGCCAGAAGGAGAAACATCCCTGCATATGAATTATTCGGTGGACAAATTCATAAATCATTGCCGGTGGCATGGACTTTGGCAAGTGGGGATACGAGTAAAGATATCGAAGAAGCGAAAGAATCTTTACACCAAAAACGTCATAATATCTTTAAATTGAAAATTGGCAAAGGTAATCCATATAAGAATGTGGAGCATGTATTGAAAATTATTGAAGCCGTGGGAGATCAAGCACGCATTACGGTTGATGTTAATCAAGCATGGGATGAAACAACGGCTACGTATTGCATTGAAGCTTTACAGGAAGGCGGAGTTTCCATGGTCGAACAGCCGCTGCCAGCTTGGGATAATGAAGGGATGGCAAGGTTGACCGAACGTTTTAAGGTCCCGATCATGGCCGATGAATCATTGAATTCATTACAAGATTCATTCCAAATAGCTAAACATAGGGCAGGTAATTCCTTCGCCTTGAAAATATGTAAACATGGCGGGATGACCCAAACGAAAAAGGTGGCTGCGATTGCCGAAGGTGTAGGCTTTGGTTTGTATGGCGGAACGATGATTGAATCATCATTGGGAACGGCCATTTGTGCACAACTTTATTCAACCATTCCAAAATTTGAATTCGGTACAGAATTATTTGGACCGTTACTTTTCAAAGAAAATATTACGCTAAACCAAATAAAATATGAGAATTATGAAATAATCATCCCGGATGGTCCAGGATTTGGCATGGAGATAGATCTGGAAAAAGTAAAACATTTTTCAAGAGGTCTTTAATTAATATAAACTGGAAAGGGGATTAAGAAACACCCACTGGTTTATGCAAGTAATCTTGAGAGGATGTAGTTTTATATGGGACAGCCAACATTATTAATCACGGCCTATGCGAAGGCACCGCAAAATACGAGCATGTATGAAAATTATAAATACGCTGGGATGGTACTGGAAATTCACAAGGAAAGTCACATAATCATTAATGCAGAATTTACGTTTTTAACAACTTTGGCCCAGGATTTTTTTAAGCGAATGATAGTAGGTTTTGATTTTAGTAAAGATATCGATTCCTTAATAGAGAATATTAAAACGGACTTTTTAGCTCCATCGCAGCAGTCGGTGATTGTTGCCCTGAAAATAGCTCACCAAAGATATAAGGATAGTTTAGAAGAAAGAAATAAAAATAGCAGGAGGTAGAAAATTGAGCAATGTAGTTATTATAGATTCGGTTCGCACCGCTATAGGGAAATTAGGGGGAGCATTGGAAAATGTTCCTGCCGATTTCCTGGCAGCTGCTGTCCTTGATGAAGTTATCAAGAGAGCGGATATTCCTAAAGAGAGTATTGATGAAGTGATAATGGGACAAGCCAAACAAAGTTCAGATGCGTCAAATTTGGCAAGAGTTGCATCGCTCAGGGCAGGATTTCCTGTGGAAGTACCAGGTTATACCGTACACAGACAATGCGGATCCGGCATCCAGGCAATCAATTCTGCCAGTCAACAAATACAATGCGGATTTGGGGATGTAATCATTGCAGGCGGAGCGGAATCAATGAGCACGGCCCCATACTATATGAGAAATATCCGTTTTGGATTGAAATCAGGGAATGGACAGTTATTGGACCCGAATACGGAAAGCCAGCCAGGTTCACAGCCCGTTGAAGATTACGGGATGTTAACGATGGGAATGACAGCAGAAAATCTGGCTGAAAAATATTCCATTTCAAGGACTGAACAAGATGAATTTGCTTTAAGGAGCCAAGAAAATGCAAAACGGGCAATTTCTACTGAACTATTTTCGAAAGAGATCGTTCCCTATCAAGTTAAAACGAAAAAAGGGTTAATGGAATTTAATGTGGATGAGCACCCAAGAGAAACCAGTCTGGAAAAGTTGGCTAATTTAAAACCGGTTTTCAAGAAAAATGGAACGGTAACCGCTGGAAATAGTAGTGGAAGAAATGATGGTGCATCCGCTCTGATACTAATGTCGGAAGAAGCAGCAAAAAGGAGTGGTAAAAAGCCGAAGGCAAGAATGATCGCTCAAGCTGCAGCAGGCGTATCTCCGAATTACATGGGGCTGGGACCTGTCAACTCTACCTTGAAAGCGCTTCAAATGTCAGGGCTGAAACTGAATGATATTGATTTAATAGAGCTGAACGAAGCCTTTTCTGCACAAGCTTTGGCAGTAATCAAAGAATTGAAGCTTGATATGAATAAGGTGAATCCTAATGGCGGTGCCATTGCCATGGGACATCCAATTGGTGCCACTGGTGCAATTTTAGCAACCAAATTGATGCATGAGTTAGAAAGAACCGGAAAAAGATATGGGCTAATCACACTATGTATAGCAGGTGGATTAGGAATCAGTACCATCATTGAAAATCAACAAATATAAAAACTTAAAAAAATTGGAGGAAATATAATGAAGAATCAAAAAGTAATCGACGTTTATAATGGATTGGTAGTTAAATTCAAGGAATTAGTTAGTGAATACGAAATTGATCATAATGACTATCAAGCTCTTGTGGATTGGATGGATCAATTAGGCAGGGCAGGGGAAATTCCGTTATTTATGGATGTTTTCTTTGAAACTCATGCTCTTCAAGAAATGTATAAAAGTGTAAAAGGAACTGAACCTACTATTCTAGGACCTTATTACATTGAAAATACGCCAGTCGTTCAAAATCCTGGTGTGCTGCCACAACGTGAAAATGAACCAGGTGACGCCCTATTCTTTTCAGGATCAGTGAAAGATGTTAATGGAAATCCGTTGGCAAATACTAAAATCGATATGTGGCAGGCTGATACAAATGGTGAATACTCATACTTCGCCGAAGGTATTCCAGATGATAATTTACGTGGTGTTTTTTATACGGATGCGAATGGTAATTTTGAAATTAAAACAGTTGTACCGGGTAATTATTCAATTCCAACAGATGGGCCTTCTGGTCAGTTCTTAAAGTGGATTGATCATCATGCATTTCGTCCAGCACATTTGCATCTATTGTTCCAACCGGAAAATGGCGATAGATTAGTAACACAAATATATTTTGAAGGCGATAAATATTTAGAAAATGATGTTGCACAAGGTGTTCGTGGAAGCTTAATTACGAAGTTAGATAAACATTCCGGTGCAGAAAAAGGTTTGAAAAATGATTATTATACGGCTCATTTAGATTTTGAACTTAGATTACAAGATAAACCAGTTTTCAATAAAGCTGTCGTGAAAAACTAAACATCGATAGGAATATGCATTGTTTGTTAATAGGCAATTTCAAAAGTTATTATCTGATTTTTCCGAGTTCTATTTTGGAACTCGGAAAATACATGATATTTTTATAAATGATGGGAGGCGGAAAATGCGTAGTGTAGTTGCTTCGGATATCATTGCTGTCAGTAAATTTAACCGCTTTCATTTACTTGTTTTTCTTTGGTGTTTTTATGCCATCGCTTTCGACGGGTATGAAATAGCGATGTATGGTGTGGGTTTGCCTTGGATGATGGAAGAGTGGGGGTTAACTTCCATACAGGCAGGGGCAGTCGGCAGTTATTCCTTATTCGGCATGATGATTGGCGCCCTGATTTTAGCACCGATTGCAGATAAATATGGCCGGAAGAATGTTCTCGTCATTTGTATGATTTTGTTCAGCGTATTTACCTTGGGGGCAGGGATAGCACCTAACCTCACATGGTTCACAGTCATGCGTTTCATTGCGGCAATTGGCATGGGAGCCTTGATGCCGAATGTTATATCGCTAATGACTGAATATTCCCCAAAACAAAATCGGGCCATCATTGTAGCTGCGATGTATTGTGGCTATTCAATCGGTGGAATCATGGCATCATTAGTGGGAATGTATATCATTCCTTATACGGATTGGCGTGTTTTATACTTTATTGGAATTTTGCCATTACTTACACTTCCAATATTCATGAAGCAGTTTCCTGAATCCCTTTCCTACTATCTAGCAAAGAAGGAAATTGGTAAGGTTGTTGAAATCCTCAATAAAGTCAAACCAGAAGGGGATTTTAAAGAAACAGACGATTTCAGGCTTAGTGAAGCTGAACAGAGGGGGAAAGGATCACCAGTAAAAAAACTATTCACGAACAAACGGGCATTCAGTACGGTTTCCATATGGTTGGCTGTGTTCTGTACATTGATGATGGCTTACGGATTAAATACATGGCTTCCAAAAATGATGCAGGATTCCGGATTCAGTATCACCTCAAGCCTTTCATTTAACCTGGTTTTATGCCTTGGTCAAATTGGAGGTTCCTTATTAGGCGGTTATTATGCTGGAAAAATGGGCCATCGTAAAGTTCTTGTTACACTATTCTTATTAGGGGCCGTTACCTTTGTCGCATTGAGCGCTACGACTAATACCTTCGGAGTATATTTACTGATTTTTATGGGGGGTGCCTGTACTGTGGGTGCCATGAACTTAGCCAATCCGTACATCACGGAATATTACCCCCGTGAAATCCGTACGACGGGTATGGGCTATTCACAAGCAATAGGCAGGATTGGCTCAATTATCGCTCCTACTTTAATTGCCTTTCTTCTGTCAACAGGCATGAATCCAAAGGTTGCTTTTGCTACATTTGCCCTGCCAAGTATCATCGCTGCCATCGGTTATATTCTTGTCCAAGAAAAACATGGATCTTTTGACAGGGTAGTCAAGGAGGATAATGAAGAGGTAGAATCAGAGAAGACTGTAACTATCTAAAGAAATGATTCACAATTCAAAAAACGATCCCCTAAGTTGCTTAACTTTGCAACAAGGGGATCTGCTATCAATGTTCCTAGGGCTGCTCTTGAAAATATTAAACTCGGATTGATAAGTAATTGCAGGAAACATACAAGCATTTATGAAATTTCAATAAAGTTAGTAGAACGATGTACTAATGTTGGACATTAGGTTAGGGGGAAAAATATTGAGTTCAGAATTAAAGGCAATAATAGAAGATCGCACACCGGAACTGTTAACGGACAGATCAAAAAAAGGAAAACAGAAAACTGTTCGATGGTTTATCCTATTTCTAATTGCTTTAGTCACTTGTATAAATTACATCGACCGTGCCATCATTTCGCTTGCTGCTCCGAATATTCAAGCCGATTTACAAATAGACCCGGCTTTAATGGGAATCATATTTTCTGTATTTGGCTGGAGTTATACGTTCTCCATGCTTTTTAGCGGCTACTTTCTTGATAGATTTGGTCCTAGAAAGGTATACACGGTTTCCCTCATTTTTTGGTCTGTATTTACATTCATGGTAGGAACCGCGAAAAGTATATCGTCCCTGATTACATATCGCATAGGACTGGGTGCCTTTGAATCTCCCTCCATACCTACTAATGCCTGGTGTGTATCCGAGTGGTTTCCTAAAAAAGAACGTGCTACTGCGGTAGGGATTTATACGGGTACTCAATATATTGGATTAGCCTTCCTGACTCCAGTATTTACTTGGATCATCATTACCTTTGGCTGGAATTACCTGTTTTATATAGCCGGAATTATAGGGATTCTTATTGGATTGGTTTGGTATGGATTCTATCGGAATCCAAGGGAACATAAGCGTATTTCTCAGCAGGAGCTAAACTATATCAAAGAAGGCGGAGGGATGATCGGTACCGAAGAGAAGCATCCTTTTTCCTGGAAACGGATTGGCCAACTGCTTAAACACCGTCAAATTTGGGGAATGTTCATCGGGCAATTTTCCATTCAAACTACTTTGTTTTTCTTTATGACTTGGTTTCCATCCTATTTGATTGATGAAAAGGGAATGACGATGTTAAAAACCGGAATTTATGCAAGTATCCCATACATAGTAGCGATATTAGGAACTCTGATTGGCGGCCGATGTTCCGATTGGATGATAATACGCGGGTTATCAACCGGAATGGCACGGAAACTGCCCATTATTGTCGGATTGTTACTTTCTTGTTTGATTCTCGGGGGAAATTATACGGATTCACCAAACATAGTCATCACCTTTATGGCAATAGCCTTCTTCGGACAGGGGATGGCATCAACGGTTACCGGTGCCCTTTTAGCTGATATTGCTCCGAAAGGAATGGTAGGACTAACGGGTTCTTCACTATATTTTGTAGCTAACATAGGCGGGGCATTATCTCCATTAATCGTCGGTATAATCATTAGTGCGACACATTCATATGCAGCAGCGCTAACCTTCATATCCGTAGTGGCCCTAATTGGCGCTTTTGCTTATATCTTTCTTCTCGGAAAAGTCCAGCGTATTGAAATCACTGAATGATAAAATAAAAAGGAGAAAGGCGGAATTACATTGAAATTGAGTTTATGCACAACAGGATTTAAAGAATGGGACATAGAGGAAATAATAAATTGGCTGCTTCCGTTGCAAGCGGATGTTAAAGGACTTGAATTATGGAATAAACATATAGAACGATTTCAGGAGAAGCACGGACCACTGGACAAATTAGCCAAATTACTTGAAACCAATGATTTACAGATACCTTCCATTAGTGGATATACGACTTTTTCGAAACTCTGGAACCAAAAAGAACATCAAAACGAAATCAATCAAGCAAGAAAATTGTTAGATATGGCTCATCAATTAAACTGCCCATTAATACGGACGTTCGCAGGTCATATAGCATCAAGGAATGCCTCACCAGAGCAATGGTCGGAAACGGCAACCGAATTAAATAAATTAGGGCAAATGGCAGATCTTTATGGAGTGGATGTAGCAATAGAAATTCACTATGACTCCTTTGCAGATAACCTCGAAGCCATTCATAAGCTTTTAGAAGATATCGACCATCCACGGATAAAACTGATTTTCGATGGTGCTAACTTATACGTTGATCAATTGAATCCGAAAGAGGTATTGGAATCCATTTTCCCCCATGTCAGCCATGTACATTTAAAAAATTATCACTACAATCATAAAGAGCGTTATAAAAACAAACCAGCACCCATTTTTAGTGGGGATGTTGACAATATTCGCTTACTCGAAGAATTGAGAAAGCGAAATTATACAGGTTTTGTTTCTCTGGAATATTTCGGTCAGGAAGGAATGCCTAACTTGCTTGCCTCATTAGAGCAATGGAAACAACAACTGACATATTAATTCTTTTGGGTATTTTAGATGTAGATCAATGGTGGATATTCAACTTTGATTTAAATGATTTTAGCATACTCTTTTCTCTTAATTAGCAGGAAACCCCATCATGGCAGTCGAACATCAATTAGTAAAAGAGCGGTCTAATTAAGAGAAGGTGAAAAGGAGGGTGAATATGCAGAATCATGAACTGGAACAAGTCATAAAAAATGCGGACAGGGCAATAAATAATGAGGATTTCGATCATTTAATGGAGTTCTATTCAGAAGATGCGATTTTAGTTGTCAAACCTGGAAAATTCGCAAAGGGGAAAGAGGAAATTCGTCGGGCATTCATTGCTATCGCTGAATACTTTAATCATAGTTTAATCGTCAATCAAGAAAAGATGGCAATAATCGAAACGGGTGATACGGCATTGGTTGTCGCAAAAGCCCAGCTAAGTGCCAATCAAAAGGAAGATTCCGAATTCTCTATGGAAAGAACCGCGACATATGTATTTAAAAAGGATTCCACGGGTACCTGGCGCTGCATAATCGACAACTCTTATGGTGCTGAAATAATTGAAGAATTGAAGTAATTGGTGAAAGCTGCCTTATATGGTGGCTTTTTATTTTTTCAAGACTCAGCTGGCTACAACAAAAACATTAATTTACGACAAAACAAGACGACGAAATCTTTAAGATATCGTCGTCTCATATACTAGGGTTATAATTTTCACTATGTTCATTCGTCGCTTATTTTAAAGCTGATAAACTTCTGCTCCATCATTTCATGCATCGCATATTTGACGCCTTCCCGGCCAACGCCGCTGTCCTTCCAACCACCATACGGCATATTATCAATTCGGTAAGTTGGGATATCATTGATGACGACCCCACCTGTTTCCAAGCGTTCTGCCGCATAAAAAGCTCGTTCTATACTCGGTGTCATCACTCCTGAGTTCAATCCGTAACGCGAATCATTTGCATCAGTGATGGCATCATCCAGCGTATCGAATGGGAAAATGCAGACAATCGGACCAAATACTTCGAAACGAAATACCTTTGAGTCACGATTTACATTGGTTAAGACGGTAGGCAATAGTACATTGCCTTCCACTGTACCGCCGCATTCAATTTTTGCTCCTTCCTGTACTGCCTCGTCAATCCAACTTTGTAACCGTTCCAATGATTTTTTTGAAATAACCGCTGTAATATTTGTATTTTCCTCCAGGGGGGAACCGATGACAAGCTGTTTTGTTGCACTGACGAATCGATCTAAAAATTGTTGGTATAGCGATTTGTGGACATAAATTCGTTGAATCGAGATGCACACCTGCCCATTATTCGTAAATGAACCCATCACACTTCGTTGAATAATTTTATCGATGTCGACTCCTTCATCAATGATGAAGGGCGAATTGGATCCGAGTTCAAGGGTAAGCTTGCGGAAGCCTGCCTGCTGCTGGATAAGGTGTCCGACCTCTACACTGCCTGTGAATGTCACTTTTTTTACATGTGGATGGGTCGTCAACGCTTCACTTAATACATCCCCTTTGCCCGGTATGATGTTCAATACTCCATCGGGCAACCCTGCTTCTTTAAAAATATCGGCAAGAACCAGTGCACTCAACGGGGTTTGTTCCGCAGGTTTTAACACAATCGAATTTCCTGCCGCGATAGCTGGACCAACTTTATGGGCGACCAGATTAAATGGAAAGTTAAATGGGGTAATCGCGGTAACGACGCCAATAGGGGTGCGAACCGTAAATCCAAAACGGTTTACCCCACCGACTGCCGCATCCATCGGTATTTGTTCTCCATAATTGTTTTTTGACGCTTCTGCAGCAAAACGATAGGTCTCAACCGTACGATTCATTTCTTCACGAGCATTTCGAATCGTTTTCGCCGCCTCTAGAGAAATGATTTTCGCAAGTTCTTCACTGCGTTCTTCCATGATTGTGGCAGCTTTAAATAAAATTTCCGCTCGTGCATGAGCCGGGTAGGATCGGTATTTCTGAAAAGCTGCATTTGCCTCAACAATCGCTTCAATGGCATCCGCTGGTTCAGCCTGTCCGATTTGTGCAATTTCTTCGTTTGAATGGGGATTATATAATGGCTCATATGATTTTGCCTCCCGCCATTTACCACCAATCCACAATTGCCACTTTTTCTTCATCTGAAATCCCTCCAATAATATCTGCCTTTATAGTTTACAAATATAATCACCTAGTGTTTTCGAGAGCTTTACATTTTCCGAATAATCGACATCCACATCAATCAAGACAATTTCCTGACTCGAAATCGCTTCTTCTAATGCATGAAGCAATTCATCGGAGTGGGTTACTTTCACTCCTTTAACACCAAAACTTTTAGCGAAGCTTAAAAAGTCTGGGTCTGTAAATTCAATCGCATTCGTACGATCAAATTTATTCAATTGCTTCCACTCAATTAGGCCGTATTTTGAATCATGGAAAATGACTATCACGAAGGCAAGACCTAGACGTTTTGCAGTTGCCAATTCAACCCCATTCATCAGAAATCCGCCATCCCCTGTAACCGCAATGACAGGTTTATCAGGTTTTGCCAGTTTGGCTGCAATTGCGCCAGGAATGGCAATTCCCATCGATGCAAAGCCATTAGAAATGATAGTGTGATTAGGCATTTCCGGCTGATACATCCGAGCCATCCATAATTTATGGGCTCCCACATCCGAAATGACAATGGCATTGCCCTTTTCCGCCCTTTTCAAATCGGCGATAATTCGCTGAGGGATGATAGGACTTCCTGATACATCATCCGAAGAATGAAATTTTTCTATGATTTGAGACCTTAACCTTTTCACTTCAGGCCAAAGCTCCTTTTCTACTACACCAGTGGACAAGGCTTCAAGTCCCTCCGAAACGTTCCCGACCAATTCAGCTTGAACGGGGTAATAAGCATCAATCTCAGCCGGTCTAGCATCAATATGAATAATCGGATTCATTGCCTCATCGTTCCAATACTTTGGCAAATACTCGACGAAATCATAGCCGACGGTGATAATAAGATCGGCCAAATCAAACCCGCATAGAACATAATCCCTTGCTTGCATCCCTACTGTAAAAAGGGTCAATGGATGGTTGGAAGGTAAAACTCCTTTGGCCATGAACGAATTCACAACGGGAATTTGCTTCTCTTCTGCAAATTTCCGTAAGAACTCAGCAGCTCCATCGCGGACTACGCCATTACCAGCTAGAATAATTGGCTTTTTTGCGCGATTTATTAATTCGACGGCTTTTTTGATTTCTTCCTCTGCAGGGCGGGATCTAGGCATAGGTGTAACCGGAAGAGGTTCACCTTCTGTATCCATCATCGCCACATCTTCGGGGAGTTCGATATGAACAGCTCCCGGCTTTTCTATGACTGCAGTTTTAAATGCTTTACGGATAATTTCCGGAATCGTATGCGGCACTTTAATTTGTTGATTCCATTTCGTTACTTCCTTAAAAACCCCAATAATGTCCACATATTGATGCGACTCCTTATGAATTCGATCAAGGCCCGCCTGACCTGTAATCGCGACAACAGGGGAATAATCCAGATAAGCACTTCCTATCCCTGTCAATAAATTAGTTGCACCCGGTCCCAATGTGCCCAAACAGACGCCAGGCTTTCCAGTCAGCCGGCCATAAATGTCTGCCATAAAAGCTGCAGCCTGTTCATGATGAACCAAGATAAATTTAATATCAGAACTTATTAGAGAATCAATAAGATCCGTATTTTCCTCACCAGGGATCCCAAAAATATACTGAACCCCTTCATTCTCTAAACATCTTACGAACAAATCAGATGCCTTCAAATTATTCCCTCCTCAACCATTTCAATTTCTTTCCCTATATGTTGGCTTTGCCTACTAGAAATTATGTACTTGCGTATTGTTAAAACCATTTCGAACATTTTTAACTCTATATAAAGAAATTCAGGTTTTAGTAAATTAACCTCAATAGTCATAACTTGGAGAAGTAAAATGGAAATCGCAAGTCGTTTATTTATCATCTCATTTATTACTGTTGCACTTGTTGTAATGGCAATTATCCCTTTCAAAAAATACTTTTGTGATTTCGGGGGCTTTTTCCTGTTAACCCCTTGTCAATCCAGTGTTCTTCCAATTTTCTTTTCAGTCTTTTTTAGCAAAACTTTATTTTAACTCGAACAGTGGTATGCTGGTTGATGGGGTGGATTTCAGCAGAAGATATTTTGGTTGTACAGAGATTGTGAAGTTAAAATAAACATTTCTGATACAAACTCCGATTTCGTGAAAAAAAACATTTCCGCAGTTTGATAAAAAGTGCTTAAGCATGGTATAAGTGTAAAGGAAGCAGGGACATGCTGCTTTTTAATTTTGGGATAAGGGGTTGGCCTGGTACCCATAATGAAAGGATTGGATTTTGAATATGAAAGATAATTTTTGGCGTGATTTACCACGACCTTTTTTTATACTGGCACCAATGGAAGATGTGACGGATGTAGTTTTTCGCCATGTAGTGAGTGAAGCAGGCAGACCTGATGTGTTTTTTACAGAGTTTACAAACACGGAGAGTTATTGTCACCCAGAGGGCATCCATAGTGTACGTGGGCGTTTGACTTTTACAGAGGATGAACAACCGATTGTAGCCCATATATGGGGGGACAAGCCTGAATACTTTCGGCAAATGAGTATTGGTATGGCGAAACTAGGCTATCGGGGTGTGGATATCAATATGGGCTGTCCTGTACCTAATGTGACACAGAATGGGAAGGGAAGTGGCCTTATTCGTCGTCCAGAAGTTGCAGCAGATTTAATACAAGCAGCAAAAGCAGGAGGATTGCCCGTAAGTGTAAAGACAAGGCTTGGTTTCACGGATGTAGACGAATGGCACGACTGGCTAACACACATATTGAAACAAGACATTGTTAATCTTTCCATTCATCTGCGTACAAAAAAGGAAATGAGCAAAGTAGATGCTCATTGGGAACTAATCCCGGAGATTAAGAAACTTCGTGACCAGGTGGCACCAGATACACTCTTGACGATCAATGGGGATATCCCTGACCGTGAAACTGGCTTAAAGCTCGCTCATCAATATGGTATTGATGGGATTATGATTGGGCGTGGTATCTTCAATAATCCATTTGCCTTTGAAAAGAAGCCGAAAGATCATAGTAGTAATGAATTGCTTGATCTGTTAAGGTTGCATCTGGATCTCCATGATAAATATTCAAAATTAGAGCTACGTCCGTTCAAGGCTCTTCATCGCTTTTTTAAGATATATGTCCGAGGGTTTCGAGGGGCAAGTGAATTAAGAAATCAATTAATGAGCACAGAGTCAACAGATGAAGTGCGTGCATTGCTCGATAACTTTGGGTCAAAGAATCTTGATGGAATAGGGGAACAGTAGAAGTGTCCCCATTCAAGGTAAAAGCGAAGTAGGATGTTAAACTGGTGTGCCCCCAAAAAGTTAGAGTTTATACTAAGCAGTTAATTGGCTAATGTGAAGGCGGTATTGAACCGGACTCATTCCCGCCAATTTTTGCTTTATTTGTTTGTTATTATAGTAATCTATGTTAGGTTATGAATTTGCAAATACGCAAATGGGGAAGACGATTATTTTCTTCAATATTTTAGATAAATTATCAGCCTACAAGTAAAAAACACAGATAAAATGGCGTCTTAAATGAAATATTGCTAACGGAATCAGGTGATACTGGTTCCGTTAGTTTTTTTGTGAAATCACCAATATCACTTGTGTTCTCAATTACAGGCCACGTACGTGGAGGTGTAGTGAAAATAAAAAACCCTACCTTTCATCTCAATTAATATAAATAAACATTGTGGTTGAATTATTGGACTTAATGGAATCTATTTTTGAAAAAGTACTGTATAAAAGATAGTTTAAAAAATTGACAGGGAAGGGGTTGTGGGTTCAAATCCCTCACAGGTCATCAACTGCCAAAGGCTCAAATCCTTGATATAACAGGGGTTTGGGCCTTTTTTATTTTGTCTTACTGGATGCGATTAGATCAACTATAGTGATTTGCTCACATTTTGCTAACGGGACTTCTTAAGGGCGTTGTGGAAAATATCAGCCACTTCATCATCTAATTTAGGATTAGGTTAATTTAAAAATATGCTCCCTCTTGCATGACCATGATGCCGTAATCATTGGCCCAAATTAAAGGTTTGATCGGGATGTCGGTGATTAGCTATGGTTCATCACACTGTTTTTTAGCAAGTTCAAAACAGGACATTGGTCGGAAGGGAAATATAAAATCTGAGGGGAAATGGTAAGGTAGTTCGGATGTACAAAAAAAGAGGGAGATGGAGCTATGAAGAAATTACTTACTAGTTTGGTAGTATTAGCAATGGCCCTTGGGATATCTTTTTCCACTGCTTCAGCATCAGCTGGAGGGTTTCACCATCCCGAAAGCTGGGATAAAAACTCTATTTTGCGGAAGGACTCTCATGGGGTGGAGATCAGAAATATGCAGTATATCCTAAATGTCATGGGTTTTTATACGGATTCAGCAGTGGTTGACGTTGATGGAATTTTCGGACCAAAAACCGAAGCGGGTGTAAAGAAATATCAAAAAGAAAACAACTTGAAAGTGGATGGTGTGGTTGGCCCACGGACGTGGGATAGCTTCTCGCAATATATTAAGAAGTATGGTAATGAAACATATGGAGCAGGCGGAAACATGGGACTAAGAATTAAATGGAAGTACGACAATTCTTCCTATACATCCGGCTCTAAAGCCTATATTTACGGTAATGGGGATACATTAAGCGACCAATATCGCTTGTATGCGAATTAAGATACAGGAAGGACCAATGAATTTCCCCTTCATATGAAAAACGTGCCTATAAATGGGCACGTTTTTATTTTTGGCTTTCACGAGTTGATTTTTATGTTCTACCTATGATCCATAACTTTCTTATCATAAAGTAATTGAAGTGAATCTTGGATGGTTTGAAAAGAATCAAATTAAAGAAGGAGATTATGTAAAGTTTGATTGAATTCATATCACCTCAGCTCTAGTTCTTAGAGGCGAGGTGATAACTGGTTTTGGAGCAAGTTTTTGCGGTTTGTGATCCCCGCATATTCAATATAAAGTGGTTAGCCACCGATACATCGACGCTTTTTTACATCTCGAAATTTTAAAAACCAAATATAAATTATGCAATATTGAATTTTTTATTCTGATACGCATGATGATATTGCCAACTTTACTAATGATTGGCCGTTATAATAGTATTTTGTTAATTTGGAATAAGAATTGCATATTGAATAAATAGAAAATTCAAAAAATAGGAGGAGGACAAGAGAAATGTATATTTCCAAATAACGAGGTTATTTTTTGTATAAACTGGTCTGACCGGTCTGATATCTAAAGCAATGGAGTTGAACTTAAAGATGACAATTGTAAGTGAAACTGTTCAAAAATTTTTATGTGATTTTATTCTTAAGAATAATCTTATGAGTGGTGACCAGCTTCCGTCTGAAAGAGAATTGGCAAAACTATTAGAAGTAAGCAGATCTTCTGTAAGAGAGGCATTGCAATCACTTTCTGAAAAAGAAATTATTGAAAAAAAAATAGGAAAGGGGGTGTATGTAAAGAAAAGTTTACATCTCAATGACAAGGCATTTTCAAGCACGTTCGAAATATCTGTCAATATCGATAATTCTCTAGACTTATTAGAACTTCGCAAAGTAATTGAAGCTGAAATCGCTTATTTGGCTGCAAAAAGGATAAAACCGAGTGAAATCCATATTCTTGAACAATCGCTGGTCGACTTAGAAGTGTGTATTAAAATGGAAACTTCTATTATCGTTCCCGATCTTGTATTTCATAGAACGCTTGCACGATCGACAAACAACCAAGTGATTATTGATATGTACAATAATATTTCGGAATTTTTCAAAAAAGTAAGGATTGAAATGGCAACTTATGACGATACAAAAAATGCACTTTATTACCATCAACAGATCTTGAAGGCGGTGAAAAAAGGAGATACAGATAGAAGTTCTAAATTAATGAAAGAACATATTGAAGATGTGAAAAGCCATTATATCAAAATGGTAGAGGAGTATAAGAGCGTCCAAAACACTCACACCTGATACCAATAATAGGGGGAAATAAATTGAGAGCTAAAACCATCGTTAATTCAGGTTTAATTCAAGAAGAGCCAAATTTTAAGAGAGTTCTAACCCTCCCTTCCCTTGTATTTTACGGCCTTGCTTATTTAATACCTACGACAATTTTTGATATGTATGGAATTGTATCGAATATAACTCACGGAATGTTTTCCTTAACTCACGCGTTAACAGCATTAGCAATACTGTTCACAGCATTTAGTTATGGAAGCATGGTTGCCGCTTTCCCGGTTTCAGGTTCCGCATACACGTATGCCCAACAAGCTATAAATCCATATATTGGTTTTTTAACAGGTTGGACTGTTATGATGGATTATCTTCTTGTACCTATGCTGTCTTACGTTATTGCTGCTAATTATATGAATGCGATTTTCCCTGAAATACCTAATTGGATATGGATCCTCGGATTAACTGTCCTTGTGACAACGATTAGCTACGTTGGCATTAATGTTACCGCCAAAGTAAATAACATAATTGTTTTGGTTCAGCTCTCCATTATAGCTATTGTAACGATTTTTTTAATTAAATTTATTGCCCAAGGAGGAGGAATGGGATCCTTTTTCTCATGGGATGTATTTGTAAACTCTAGTGAGTTTGCTAAACCAGAAGTAGGATGGGGAGTCATTTTTACTGGTGCATCTATACTGGTACTATCATATTTTGGATTTGATGCTGTAACAATGGTAGCGGAAGAAGCTATCAATCCGAGAGTTAATGTTCCAAGAGCGGTATTAATAATTTGTGCGGGTGCAGGGCTTTTATTTACAACCGTATCTTACTTAATGCTATTAGCCTGGCCTGCAGGCTGGAGTGAATTCACGGATGTAAATACGGGAGCACTTGAATTATTTAAAAAAATTGGATTAGGTATACTCGCTGTTATCTACCCTTTCTTCACCTTAATTGGAGCCATAGCGGGCCCTTTAGCTGCACAAACCTCTTGTTCCCGTATGCTGTGCAAAATGGGTGGCGACAGAATTATACCAAAGTTTTTTGGCTACATTCACCCTAAAAAAGCTACTCCAACAAATAGTATTTTATTTATTGGGTCTCTTAGTTTAACTGCTTTGTTTCTTGATGTAAAAACAGTCATTTCTTTAGTAAACTTCGGAGCACTGTTTGGCTGTACCTTCGTAAATATATCCGTTATATTCTATTATTTTATTAAGCAGAAAAAACGTAAAGGCATAAATATTGTACGCTATTTGTTATTCCCTTCTATTGGAGCAATGATCACGCTATTCTTTTTATACAAATTGGATATGTATGCAAAGACTGCAGGTTTGATTTGGTTGACAGTTGGAGTTATTTACCTAGGACTCAATACAAATTTCTTCAAAAAACTTCCACCGGAATTAAATATGAATGAAATGAAAGGATGATACTTTAATGACACAATCATATTGGTTAGCAAATGCATTACTTGAAAGCGCTTTCCTTCGTAAGGATGGAATGGTTACAAAAACAATAACGGAACACTGTCATATCCTAGTTGAAGAGGGAAAATTCACTAAAATAATCCCAGCTCATGAGAATTTACCCGTTGAGTTGCCAGTTCAGGATACGGGCGGACTGCTTATGCTTCCTGGTTTTCAGGATATGCATATTCACCTGGACAAAACATACTATGGAGGTAAATGGAAAGCATGTACCCCATTTGTGGATGTATTTGGCCGAATGAAAGAAGAAGAAGACATGCTTCCGTCTCTTCTTCCTGTTGCGGAAGAAAGGGCGAAGAAGATTTTGGAGCTGCTTTTACAGAATGGAGTAACCCACATAAGGGCTCAGTGTAATGTTGACCCCATAATTGGGTTGAAAAACATGGAAGCAGTTTTACAGGCATTACAATCATACGATGGACAGCTTTCTTACGAGTTAGTTGCTTTTCCTCAGCACGGACTCTTGCGAAGTAATTCCGTTCCACTTGTAAGGGAAGCATTGAGAATGGGAGCAACTGCTGCAGGGGGATTGGATCCGGCCATAGTAGATGAAAATATTGAAGCTTCATTACATGCACTCATAGAACTTGCAGTTGAAGCGGATGCAGATATAGATTTGCATTTACATGAACCTGGTCACCTGGGAATTTATACGATGAAACGATTGGCTAAACTTACAGAAGAAGCAGGGTGGCAGGGAAGAGTTACAATTGGACATGCGTTTGGACTCGGGGATGTTCCAGTTGAAGCGGCAGCCGATGCGGCGGAAACTTTAGCTCATGCGGGTATTTCAATTGCTTCTACTGTACCTATCGATATTCCCACAATTCCAATCCCATTGCTTCATGAAAAGGGTATAAATGTCTCGCTTGTAAATGACAGCATAACAGATCATTGGGACCCATTTGGCACTGGGGACGTGCTTTACAAAGCTAGTCTGATGGCTGAGCGTTTCGCTTGGATTGATGAGTGGTCTTTAGGACGAGCTCTTGGTTTTATTACTGGCGGGAAAATACCTCTTAATTCAGAGGGAGAGCGAGTTTGGCCGACTATTGGTGATAAAGCGGATGCTGTTTTTGTGGAAGCTAGTTGTTCAGCGGAAGCAGTCGCAAGACGTGCAAGGCGCCTTGCGGTTATGCACAAAGGGAAAATTGTTTCAGGTTCTTTCAATAATTGAAGTATTTGATGAAAGCTGCCGTATATGGTGGCTTTTATTTTTTAATTATACGGCTTGACAATATACCCCTATAGGTATAATATGAACTCACAAGTAAGATTGCATAAACTCACGAGTAAAACGTGCAAACTCACGAGTAAAATGCGCAAATTCACGAGTAAACGCGATTTAACTAGCTATGGGCTTATAATCATTATCGTGAGAATGTTGATTAAGAGGTTTTGCATATTCATTATGTCTATTTGAAGCGTTAATTCGGAAGTGAACTTGGGGCTTCGCTTCATAATCGGAAAGTAATTGCATTTGTAAATAGATGGGTGGGCAGAGTATGGAGTATGATAAAAGTGTCATTAATCGCTTGAAGCGGATTGAAGGACAAATCAAGGGTGTACTTGGAATGATGGAGCAGGGAAAGGATTGCAGAGAAATCGTCACGCAGTTGTCGGCTGCACGTAATGCCATCGATAGGACCATGGGTGTTATCGTAAGTGAAAATCTTGAGCAATGCGTTCGGGAAAACGTTGTGAAAGGCGAAGGCACTGATCATCTAGTCAAGGAAGCGGTTAATTTACTGATAAAAAGCAGGTAATAGAATTTGACCTGACCTTTAGAAAAAGGAGTGTTATTCATGTCTTATATTTTACAAGTGGATTTTAAAATGGAAGGACCATTTGGCAACGAAATGGTAAAAGAATTTACTGATTTAGCAAAAAGCATTAATGATGAAGAAGGCTTGATCTGGAAGATTTGGACCGAAGACAATGAGGCAAAGGAAGCTGGTGGCATTTATCTGTTTGAAACGAAGGAATCTGCATGTAAGTACTTGACTATGCACACAGCTCGGTTAAAAGGGTTTGGTATCGTGAAGGTTAATGGAAAAATATTCGAAGTGAATGAAGTTTTGACTTCAATCAATCATGGGCCAATTAAATAAAGAAAAACCTATTCCATTCATTTTTTTAGTGAAGTAGGTTGACGAACTATATTTTTTAGAATAATATATACCCCATAGGGTATGATGAAACAACAAAATGAAATATCATCAGGGGGAAAACATAATGACTGAAAAGAAAAGAACGACGATCATTTTATTTAGTGGTGATTATGATAAGGCAATGGCTGCTTATATCATCGCAAATGGGGCGGCGGCTTACGATCATGAAGTGACCATCTTCCATACATTCTGGGGATTGAATGCCTTAAGGAAGGATGAGCCGGTTTCATTAAAAAAAGGCTTTCTGGAAAAAATGTTTGCAAAAATGATGCCGCGTGGTTCAGATAAAATGGGACTATCCAATATGAACTTTGCTGGGATGGGTCCTAAAATGATCAAACATGTGATGAAAAAGCATAACGCCATGTCACTCCCAAATTTAATTGAGTTGGCCCAAGAACAGGAAATCAAACTAATTGCCTGTACGATGACAATGGATTTATTGGGCTTGCAGCAAGTGGAATTAATGGATGGAATTGAGTATGCAGGTGTTGCGGCTTATTTAGCTGAAGCAGAGGATGGAAATGTAAACTTATTCATATAATTTGGGGTACTGGAGGGATGAGTTCAAATGGGAACTATATTCAATCTCATTATATTAGGTTTCATCGTTTGGTTTTTATATCAGCGATTTGTCCCGGCAAAGGGGATAAAAAATATAAATGCGGCAGAGTTAAAAGTTGAGCTGAGTAACAAAGGAAATAAGCAATTCATTGATGTCCGTACTCCTAATGAATATAGGGGCAATCATATTAAGGACTTTAAAAATATTCCTTTAAGCGAACTTGGTAAAAGGGCACAAGAACTTTCAAAAGATAAAGAAGTGGTAGTGATCTGCCAAAGCGGGATGCGGAGCAGTAATGCAAGTAAAGCATTGAAAAAATTAGGATTTAAAGAAGTCACTAACGTAAAAGGCGGCATGAGTTCTTGGCGCGAATAAAAGGAGGATCTTAAAAATATGAAAGAAATTTTACCGAATGAAGTGAGTGCATTGTTGAAGGGAAACTCGCCAGTCCACATTATTGATGTGCGGGAGGTGGAGGAAGTAAAGGTAGGGAAAATACCAAATGCTGTAAATATCCCGTTGGGTCTAGTGGAATTTAGAATGCAGGATCTGGATAAATCAAAAGAGTATATCATGGTCTGCCGGTCAGGGGGCAGAAGTTCAAGGGCAGCACAGATACTTGAGGATCATGGATATAAAGTGTTGAACATGGTGGGTGGTATGAATCGCTGGGAAGGTCCTACAGCATAATTTCAAACCCGAATATACCCCCATCCCTATTTAGAAAACAAGGAGGAAATAAAATGATTAAAACAAATTCCGTTTTGGATGCTAAAGGTTTAGCATGTCCCATGCCAATCGTAAAAACGAAAAAAGCCATGAATGGTCTGGAAGCAGGGGAAGTACTGGAAGTTCAAGCGACTGATAAAGGGTCAACTGCCGATATGAAAGCCTGGGCGGAAAGTACAGGTCATCAATATTTAGGTACAGTTGAAGAAGGAACCACACTAAAACATTATCTTCGGAAAGCAAGCGGAGAAGAAACAGAAGTGAAGAAGCATGAAAAAATCATTTCAAATGAAGAACTTCTTCAAGTAATGGAAGAAAATCGAAATATGATCCTTCTGGATGTACGAGAATCCGCAGAGTATGCTTTTCATCATATTCCAGCAGCGAAATCCCTTCCAATGGGTGAATTGGAACAACGTATGGGTGAACTTGATAAAGAGTCAGAGATTTTCGTGATTTGCCGTTCTGGCAGCCGAAGTGATCTTGCTGCACAAAAACTGACGGCGGCTGGATTTGAACAAGTATTCAATGTTGTACCAGGCATGAGCCAATGGAACGGGCCTTCACAAAAATCCGTTAATAAATAAAGGTGACTCTAAAATGGAGGAATATAACATGACTAACAAAGTGGCAATAATCGCAAGTAATGGTGGTGTATTTGACGCATATAAAGTGTTTAATATCGCAACGGCAGCGGCAGCAACAGATCAAGAAGTGGCCATTTTCTTTACTTTTGAAGGCTTGAATTTAATTCATAAAGAGGCGAATGGACAACTTCCATTGCCTGAAGGTAAGGAGCATTTCGCCGAAGGCTTTAAAAAGGCTAATGTTCCTTCAATTCCGGAATTAGTTACTATGGCTCAGGAAATGGATGTCAAGTTTATTGGCTGTCAAATGACCATGGACGTTTTGGGCATGGAAAAAGAAGCTTTAGTTGACGGTATCGAAGTAGGTGGGGCAATCACATTTTTAGAGTTCGCTAAGGATGCTGATGTTACATTAACCTTTTAATGAAGGTAAAATTTTTTGGGATTTTTAATACTGTAGGGGGTATATAAGATGGCGTTTAAGCAAATGACAGCAGCTGAGGTTTCAAAGAAAGTAATCAATAAAACAGACTTATTTATTTTGGATGTTCGAAATGAAAGTGACTTTAATGATTGGAAAATTGAAGGGCAGAACT
Source organism: Bacillus sp. B4EP4a (assembly GCF_006680105.1). Lineage (NCBI taxonomy): Bacteria > Bacillati > Bacillota > Bacilli > Caryophanales > Bacillaceae > Bacillus > Bacillus sp. B4EP4a. The sequence continues at coordinate 129,948 of NZ_VHIK01000018.1, read as the reverse complement.
TTGAATTCCTTAATATCCCTTATTTTGATCTACTGGATGGCGTAGAAGAAATCCTCGATCAAATCCCGACCAATAAAGAAATCCTGGTAGTATGCGCAAAGGAAGGCTCATCTGTTATGGTAGCTGAAATGCTATCTGAAGCTGGATTGGATGTTTCTTATTTAAAGGGCGGCATGAAAGCATGGAGTGAACACTTGGAACCAGTGAGGGTCGGCGAATTGACCAATGGCGCTGAAATTTACCAATTTGTTCGACTTGGTAAAGGCTGTCTATCTTACATGGTCATCTCCAATGGTGAAGCAGCCGTAATTGATTCTACAAGAATGATAGATGCGTATCTTGATTTCGCCGATGGTATCGGAGTGAAAATTACACATGTTCTGGATACGCACTTACATGCCGATCATATTTCAGGTGGAAGACGAATAGCGGAAGTAACAAATGCAGCCTACTGGCTGCCGCCAAAAGATGCGGCTGAAGTAACTTTTGAATATCAGCCATTAGAAAGTGGTAAAGTGATAACGATCGGTCATATAGCGATTGATATCCAAGCATTATACTCCCCGGGCCATACCATTGGATCCACTTCATTTGTGGTCGATCAAAAATACTTGCTTTCCGGGGATATACTATTCATTGATTCCATTGGCAGACCGGACCTAGCTGGATTAGCTGAGGATTGGGTAGGGGACTTAAGAGAAACACTTTATACACGTTATAGAGAATTATCAGACGAGTTAATAGTATTGCCATCACATTTCATGATCATCGATGAATTGAATGAAGACGGAAGTGTCGCTAAAAAGTTGGGTGCGCTGTTTGCTGACAATCATGGATTGAACATTGCAGATGAAACGGAATTCAGAGAGCTTGTAACAGGTAATTTACCGCCTCAACCAAACGCATATCAAGAAATTCGCGAAACCAATATGGGGAAAATCGAGCCTGATGATGAAAAACAGCGCGAAATGGAAATTGGGCCCAATCGTTGTGCGGTTCGCTAATACTGGTAAAAATAAAATCCAAGAAAATAGGAGAGAAGAAATATGAATTCAGATAAAGTGTTAGACGCTAAGGGACTTGCATGTCCAATGCCGATTGTTAAAACAAGAAAAGCGATGAATGATTTGCAAACCGGTCAAGTGCTGGAAATACATGTAACAGATAAAGGAGCAAAAGCCGACTTAGCGGCTTGGTCAAGATCTGGTGGCCATGAACTGGTGGAAACGGCAGAAGAAAATGATATACTGAAATTTTGGATCAGAAAAGGCTGATAAAGGGAAGGGAACCAATAGGGTTCCCTTCTTTTAAGGGAGGCACTTACAATGGATATCACCTTTATCATGACCATCTTTTTGATTGGTTTTATAGGTTCATACGTTTCTGGAATGCTCGGCATCGGCGGCTCGATAATAAATTATCCAATGCTGCTGTTTATTCCCCCGATCTTTGGTTTAGCGGCATTTAGCGCCCATGATGTGACAGGAATAAGTGCTATACAAGTCTTATTCGCTTCCATCGGAGGTATATGGAGCTATCGTAAAAGCGGACATTTAAATAAAACGCTTATTCTCTATATGGGGATCAGTGTGTTAATTGGAAGTGTGGTTGGAAGTTTTGGATCACAATCGATGTCGGAAAACGGAGTGAATATCGTCTATGGAGTTTTGGCGTTGATAGCGGCTGTCATGATGTTCATACCGAAGAAAGGGATAGATGACATTCCTTTGGATCAAGTTACCTTCAACAAATGGCTTGCTGCCATCCTTGCCTTAATCGTTGGTTTAGGTGCCGGTATAGTCGGTGCCGGAGGGGGCTTTCTATTAGTTCCGATCATGCTTATCGTTTTAAGAATTCCAACCAGGGTAACGATTGCGTCTTCATTAGCCATCACTTTCATTTCATCCATTGGTGCAACAGTAGGAAAAATCTCAACGGGACAAGTTGATTACTATCCAGCATTAATCATGGTTGTTGCAAGTTTAATAGCATCTCCGCTTGGGGCAATGGCCGGTAAAAAAATGAATGTAAAAGTCCTGCAAGTCATACTGGCTCTATTGATTTTAGCGACGGCTGTGAAAACGTGGGTGGGGATCATGTCTTGAGGTACTATTTGAAATGGAAGGAAGCAGTTGTGAAAATAATATTAGAATTCTAAAAAGAGTTCTATCGTTAAAGAATTGTTCACAATAGGCCACACTAAAAGTTTTCCTCCATCACTTTTTTCTCTTATTATCTTGTACCAGATAAGTCAATGGGACTTCTGTTAATAGAAAAAGCTGACTGTTGAAAGTCAGCTTTTTCCTAATGTGGCCGTTGATAAATAATTAAAAAATTACCGCTAAAATAAAAAAAACAATCATCAATAATTGAATTAATACTTTGGCTAAACTGCCGCCTAAAAAACCGATTATAGTAGCAAACCCAACTTTTGAAGCCTTCACTATATCTTTTTGAATGATTAATTCCGAAATGAGGACTGCTAAAAATGGTACGAGAATTATCCCAAAAGGAGGGAAGACGAATGAACCAACAATCGTGGCAATAGCTGCTATTGTCTCGGATGTTTTTGACCCCCCATACTTTTTAACAAAATAACTATTTGCGATAATGTCGGCCGCGATTAATACACCGCTCAACACAACCATACTGATCCAGAACCATAAGGATAACTCATCAGAATTAATAAGGAATTGATAAACTGCATATCCTCCCCAAATGGCAACAACCGAGGGAATAATAGGATAGACAATTCCTACAAAACTTAAAGCAAATAAGACGATCGTTAATCCCCACCATAAAATATCCAATAAAACTCCACCTTTTCATACTTACTTATCATATATCTACTAAATTATATTTCTATTTAGGGTCAAAAACCATTTATTCTTTTTTTGTATATTCGAATCCCTCACAGGTCATCAACTACCAAAGGCTCAAATCCTTGATATCACAGGGGTTTGGTCCTTTCTTTATTTTGTCTAACGGGATGCGTTTAGATAAACGTTAATCTAACGGGTGCTTTAGTTAAATAAAGTTTAGGTATTCCAAATAAAGAAACTCGCCAATTACTATGGCGAGTTTTTGCTTATTTATATATCAATACCGATGTCAAAACGACTGTCATTTCAGCACGGATTTTTAGAAAAGCACCTTAAAACGGAACCCTATAACCTTTAAGGTAAGTCTTTTTGTTTTGAGGTTTCCATATAGGAAAAATAAAAAACAACAATGAAAGCAGTTGATTTCACCTAAGAAATACAACTGCTTTTAGCTTTTGGAAAGGAACCTGCGGATATTTCCTAGCAAATTAGTATACAAGGACTTTTATAATTTACAAAAAAGAAATAGCGCCACTAATTATAGCTAATACTGTTAAGATTAACGATGTAAAGATTGCCCATTTGTATGCGAATTTTTGATATTCTCCAAGGTCTTTATCAACCATGCCAACTAATAGAATGGTTGATGCAACAAGTGGGCTCATTAAATGAGCGGGTTGTCCCAATATAGAAGCCCGAGCAATTTCTAACGGACTAATACCATAGGCTGAAGCTGCTTCTGCAAGAATAGGGAGAACTCCAAAATAATAGGCATCATTCGATAAAACGAAAGTGAATGGCATACTTGTAATGCCAACAATGACAGGAAAAAACTGTCCTAATGAAGCAGGTATTATCGCAACCAGTCCATTAGCAATGGCATCAACCATTTTTGTACCGGAAAAGATTCCTGCAAATACTCCTGCCGCAAAAACTAATAGAACAACAATTAAAGCGTTTCCAGAATGTGCTAAGATACGTCTTTTTTGCATTTCCAGATTAGGGTAGTTAATCATTAAAGCAATGGCGAAACCGACCAAAAATAAAATAGGGGAAGGTACCAATCCCATGATAAGAATGACCATAATGCCTACCACAATTAATAAGTTAACCCACAAAAAACGAGGACGTTTAATGTCAATATAAGGGAATGTTTCAGTGGCTTCATTTTCTACAGTAGCAGCTATTTCATTTTTCAACTCGTCTATGTGTATTACACCCAGTCGTTTACGTTCTTTTTTCCCTAAAATAAATGCGACGAAAATAACCCAAAGAGCACCACCAATCATGGTAGGAATAAGTGGAACAAAAAATTCGGATGCATCAAGTCCCAATACTGCTATTGCTCGGGTAGCAGGTCCACCCCAAGGGGTCATACCACTCATAACACTTAAAGCTAGCATGGCTACTGTGGCTAAAACCAATGGATTCATACCGATTCGTTTATAAAGTGGATACATAGCTGAAACAGTAATGATATATGTTGTTGTACCGTCTCCATCTAGGGCCACGAGTAATGCAAGAATTGTGGTACCCATCGAAATTTTGACAGGATCTCCCTTGACGACTTCTAATAACTTTTTGATAAGTGGATCAAATAAGCCCGTGTCTATCATAATACCAAAAAACAATATGGCAAATAATAATAGAGCTGCAGATGGAGCGACTAGCTTAATGCCTTCCATCATCATAGTCCCAATTTTACTTCCAAAACCACCAGCTACTGCAAAAACGATCGGAACTAAAGTTAAAGCAACAATGGGTGATAAACGTTTGGACATAATTAAATAGGTAAAAACGGTAACCATGGAGATGCCTAAAATTGTAACAAACATTATTAAATCCCCTCCCATATTTTGAATGCGCTTTCAAATGATTTCTGATGACTAAAAAAACAATTTCGCGACTATTCAGAAAAATTAATCGGTAGATTAATTAGTTTTACACTATGCTAAGCGCTTTTCTTTATTAAAGGTAATACAGAGAGAACAATAAGTTAAATACATATTTTTTTTGTATTGGTATCAAAATAATTTATTCTTTAAAAAGAATCGGGAGTAGAGCAAAGAAAGCCAAAGGATAAATGATTAAATGACGAAATATTTTAAAAGTTTAATGATATTTTTAGTATTTAAAAAGAAGGTCATCATCTAAATATTGTGGATGATAACCCTCTTTTCTTTATAAATCAGACTTTTTCAGTGTCCTTGAGTAAAGCTCTCTCTTCTTTTTTATTTAACATTTAGTTTTACGTTACTGTTCTTGTCTTTTTTTCTTAAACTTAATTTTAATACCATTCTTAGCAATGGAGGCACTGCGGCATAAATAAAAGCCATCCGAAATAGTTGATAGCTGGTAACAGTAGATACATCAGCATTGACTTCTTGTGCAATGATTCCCATTTGATCCATTCCACCAGGGGCTAAACTTAAAAAACCCGTAATAGTCGATAAATCATAATAATAGGTCAGTAGAAAACTAAAAAACATTGTTGCGCAGATCAAAATTAGTCCGTTCAGCAAAGCCAATAATAAGGTTTTTCTTTTGTTGTCAAGTTGTTCCGGTTTTAATAGTAAACCGATATAACCGCCAACCATAAATTGAGATATATCAAGAAGTGAAGGAGGAAGTGGTGGTCCCTGCAAACCTAAAAGACCTATTGCAGCAGCAACGATTACTGGTCCTAAAAAGTAAGGAGCTGGTAGTTTGAATATTTTACCTATTCTTGCTGCGAGAAAACAAATAAGCGCGAACAGAAAGATAAGAGGAAATAAATCACTCCACTCTGGAATAACGTTATCCATTATTTTAGATGAGCCATTGGTACTTTTCGCAGCAAAAATGGGACTGAAAATTAAAAGGGGAACTAAGAAAACAACCATTATCACTCTTGTAACATGGAAAAAGGTTACTGTCGTAATATCAATACCTTTCATTTCTTCTGCAAACACAACAATTTGTGACAAACCTCCAGGAATACTACTCGTTAAGGATGTAGGATAGTCAATGCCAGAATATTTTGACATAACAAAAGCCGAACATACACACACAAGGACAATTAAGGTTGTAAGGATTAACATTGAGGGAAGGTGACTAATCATGTCAGACAGTGAGCTCTTGGTAAAAGAGATGCCAATTGAATAACCTACAATAATTAATCCAGTATTTCTCATCGAAACGGGCCAAATTAAATTAACGTTTTTGAAACGTGATGCAATTAATAGGGCTGCCATTGGACCTAGAAGCCAGGGGATTGGCAACCTGATAAGAGTGAAAAGGCCGCCTCCAATAAAAGCAGTTAGAAGTGCAGCTGAAAATTGGGTTGTCTTGCTTGCATTATTTAAATCCCACTTTTTCATATTAATTCTCTTCCTTTGTACTAGTTTTATTTCGATTCGTCTTATTTCTATTGTTTAGAATCATTAAGAAAATCAATAAATGCTTTTACTTGTGCCAAATCCATAGTCACATCCCGATAAAAAACCCAAGTTTCTCTAAGCAAATAGCTATTATCGCTTAATACAATGGGGAAAGTATACAGTGGTTCATCATTTTTAATACAGATTTCTGGTAAAATGGCATATCCTAAACCATTAAGAACCAGTTCTTTACATGTTTCAATCCGATCTACCTCCATTGAAATCTTAGGTGGTACCGCAAATGTTTCCTGCCACCAGTTTTCAATAGTATTCCTTAACGATTGGTCTGTCTGATAATTAATTCTAGGAAGAAAAGGAAGTTCTTTTAATTCAATTTTTTTACTGGAGGCAATACAAATCTTTTCTTCTTGAAATAACACTTTATTTTCCTGCCATTTGTAAGGACCTCTAACTATCCCGAGGTGTGCTTCTTCTTTTTGAAGCATTTGATGAATTTGAGAACTCCATCCAGTTTTCAAACTAATTTCAACCTCTGGATATAGGGTTAGAAATTCTTTTAATAATACTGGCAGTTTATATCGGGCAAACAAGCCAGATACACCCAATCGCAAAGTTCCTTTTACTTTTTTATCCAAATTTGAAATGTGTTCTTTTGCAGCTCCTAATTGCTTACGCATATTTTTCGAATATTTAACTAGGTATTCCCCTTCAATTGTAAACTCGACACCTCTTTTGCCTCTAGAGATTAAATTTGTTTTGAACTCTTTTTCCAGCTGTTTTATACGATAGGATAAAGCTGGTTGAGAAATAAATAGTCGTTGTGCTGCCTTTGTTATATTTCTTTCTTCGTAAAGAGTAATTAAAATAAGCCAGTCTTTTTCATCCATAAAATTTTTCTCCTTTAACCATAAAAAATATTTATGGGTAATTGTAAATAATAATAATTTATTTGATTTCTAAAAGTATAATACAACTAATGAATAAAAGAAATCTATCTTTTTATGTAAATCAATAGACTCACAATAGTTTGCGTTTCCTGCATTTTTTCATAAAATTTTTCTATGGCAATGAATAAAAAAACAATATTATTTTTATTCATTATTTTCACTTATTATTTACATGAAGAGTTATCACTACTTAACAGGAGGGGTAAAAATGTCAAATACACAAAATTATGATGTAGTTGTAGTAGGGGCAGGAAACGCAGCTTTATGTGCCGCAATCTCAGCAAAAGAGGGCGGTGCTAGAGTTCTTGTGTTAGAACGAGGACCAGTGGAAAAGCGTGGAGGGAACTCTTTCTTCACGGATGGAGCCATTCGTGTTGCATACAATAATTTGGACGCAATCAGAAATATAATACCTGAATTAACAGATGAAGAATCCGATTTAATTGTAATGCCTGAATACTCGGAATCCGATTATTACAATGATCTAATGCGAGTAACAGGTGGACAAAGTAATCCTGAGTTAGCAAAACAGCTGGTTTCTAGATCGTATGAAACAATTACGTGGATGCGTGATCAGGGAATAAAATTTGAATTGAATTATGAAAATCAATCTTTCGTACAAGATGGAAAGCGCAATTTCTGGGGGGGACTGCCTATCAAAACGGAGGATAAAGGCGTTGGCTTAATGAGACAGCTCTTTGCGCGGACAGAAGAAATCGGCATCGACGTTTGGTACGATTCACGTGCTGTGGAGCTTGTATCAGAGCATAACACAATAACCGGTGTCGTTGTTGAGAAGGATCATACAATGGTAACTGTTCAGACATCCGGTGTGATTTTGGCTTGTGGCGGCTTTGAAGCCAATAAGAAAATGAGAAGTGAAAATATTGGTGAAGAATGGGAAGCGGCTATTGTTCGTGGAACCGAGTTCAACACAGGAGACGGCATTTCCATGGCTATGGCAGTTGGGGCTGAAAAATTTGGGCAGTGGTCTGGATGTCATTCTATTGGGACTGATTATAATGCGCCAAAAGTAGGAGACTTCACGAAGCCGGGAGATATTTTTAAAAAGCATTCTTATCCTTACAGCGTCATGCTTAATAATGAAGGGAAACGGTTTGTTGATGAAGGAGCAGATTTGCGAAATTACACCTATGCCAAATACGGCCGTGAGGTATTAAAACAGCCTGGACATGTGGCATATCAAATTTATGATGCACAGGTACGCCCGATGCTGCGTAAAGAATATGACCTTGAAGAAGCGACTATTTATAAAGCAGATACGCTTGGGGAGTTGGCTAGTTTACTGCCGGTCAATCAAACACAATTTCTTAAAACGATCGAAGAGTATAACAGTGCCGTACAAGATGGCGAGTATAGACCCGCAGAGAAAGATGGCAAAGGAACGAAAGGAATTACCCCTCCTAAATCCAACTGGGCACTTCGAATTGAACAAGGTCCATTCTATGCTTTCCCTGTAACGTGCGGAATCACCTTCTCGTTCGGTGGTTTGCATGTAGATACAACGGGTCATGTGTTAGACAAAGAAGAACAACCGATAAAAGGTCTCTTTGCGGCTGGTGAAATGATTGGGGGGATTTTTTATGAAAACTATCCTGGTGGATCCGGGTTAATGTCTGGAGCAGTCTTTGGAAAATTAGCTGGTTCATCCGCAGCCCGCTATACTCAAGAAAAGGTTGAAACGATCAATAATCACTGAGTCTTTTCCATGAATGGTTTATTAGATAAGAATGTGTCCAAAAAATAATAGAGTTACGTGTAGTAGAAGAATGAAAAATAGCCAAGGCTTAAAAAAGTCCTTGGCTGTTTGGTATTTTAAAATATAAAAATTCTGTATGCTTTGACTAAAACTCATATCATATAGGTATATAAAAGGTCAAACTTAGTAACAGTTTATCTATTGGAATTTTTTCAGGTGGAGTGATTGTATAGCTTTAAGCGTCCTGATGGCCAGACAATAAGATTCTTCATTACTAGCTTTTCGAGTTTAGCACCAGCTTGAATGGATCAGATGGGCATTAACGTGCATGAAGCCAGTTCTAACTTATCAATTTACCAGTTATGTTGCTGTTGATCACTCCGATGCTAAAATTCAGCATGAAAAAGGGTAGTGGATTTGTTTATTGGTATTTTTCTCTAAACAAAATGATAGATAGTAATTAGCTTTTTTTAAATACTATAGTAACCATAAAAATTTGATTTCAGTATCTGTACCCTAATTTGTATAGGGGTTTTAGCTTATCTGGGGAAATTCACTTCTATTCTCAATCCTAGTTTATTATTAAATTTGAAGACATGGTTTAGGTGAAATACATTAGAGTCTGGGCTCTTTTGAAGTCTCACTTATACAAAACAAGGATCATTGAAGTAAACAATTTCGGAAAGAATTTTAGTGCCTTTCATATTTTTGAATAGTTCTTTCGCTTCTTTTTCTGTGTCAAATTCAAATATTTTAATATTTTCTTTTAAAAAGACAGTGATGACCCACATTTGACAAGCCTCCAAGTGATAGAAATTTTTTTTGCTGTAATTGCAGATCAATTCAAATCAAGCTAATTGATAGGAAAGCTCATAATATTTTTTCGTGTACACGTATCCCTCCAAAATGATTCTTGCTGTGCGTACCACTTTAATAGCGCGTATGTGTCCTGCCAAGAAATCAACTTTTGTTTCCATTATCCCGGCCGGGTGGGCTAATCGAAAAATTTCGTGTTTAATATTTACCATCTCAGATAAAACCGTTTCCTGTAAGTAAGCCCCTGCTGTTGCACAGATGGCTCCTGTAATAGCAAGCGCTTGATGGGGCTTTTGCATGGACATCATTCGGATCATCAAATCCATCTCTGACGCTTTTCTTTCCGATCCGTTTAGATCGACGTAATCCATAGGAGGAGCAATTAGGGTCATTTTAGGTACAGCAGGAGATTTGACAGTAGCTGTTTTCTTATCGGAAAATTGACACATTTCAGCTGCAATTGACCGAATTTCTTCCAGTTCATTTAATTTTTCCTGTGAATAATCAGTGGGCAATTCGCTTCCGCTTAGACCAATATCCTGTGCCCTTACAAAAACGAGTGGATTGGCAACATCAATAATTGAAACTTGAATTAGTCGATCCTTGGTTTTAATCATGTCAATCGGATTTCCTGTAGGGAAAAGTTTTCCTGTAACTGCTCCTTCTGCACGAGTAAAAGAAAGATAGATAGGTGATCCTTTACCAGGCACCCCAGGAATTGAGCAGCATCCTTCTGATTTTACATGTCCATTTTCAACCTCTACTTCTGCAATAATCAATTTTTGTGTATTCACGTTAAAAATTTTCACCGTTGTAACAGGTTCTTTTGCAGGGACTAATCCTTGCTCAATTGCGTAAGGTCCTACAGCAGATGAAATATTTCCACAATTTCCTTTAAAATCAACCATTTGATTATCGATACTAATCTGAGCAAATGTATATTCCACATCGAATTCTGGTGAATCTGATTTTTTGATAATCGCTGCTTTACTTGTCAATGAATTCGCTCCTCCAAGACCATCAATCTGTCTCCGATCCGGACTGCCCATCACGTCAAGTAAGAAACCTTCCCAGTGTAAGGGATTCGAAGGCATATGTTCATAGTTAAGGAACACACCTTTACTTGTCCCGCCGCGCATTACAACTACAGGTACTTTCATTGTATAACCACCTTTTCTCAACCAATATTTATAGCACTACCGGTTCCTTTGAAAATATAGTATGATAAGTTTGTTCATAAGTAAAATACATATTTTTTTAATAAAAATGATAAAAAAACTTATAATCTACAAAGGGGGAGATGGTTAAGTGGACGAAAAAGATTGGATTGCGATAAGGGTACTTTATGAAGAAAAAAACATTAGCCGTGCCGCAGAGCGTTTATATATATCGCAGCCGGCGTTAACGTACCGGCTTAAAAATTTAGAAAAAGAATTTAGCACGAACTTATTTTTCAAAATAAAAGGAGGCATTGAGTTCACTTCAGAAGGGATACATTTAGCGGGCTATGCGGAAGAAATGGTGAAAAAGTTGCAAAAAACGAAAGATTATATGCTGAATATGAAAAATGAGGTAAGAGGAACGTTAAGGCTTGGCGTTTCCAGCAACTTTGCCCAATATAAACTACCAGAAATATTGAAAAAGTTTTCAACACAATATCCTCATGTACAATTTAATGTGAATACAGGCTGGAGTACTGAAATCATGCATCTTCTGGATTCCTCTAGTGTTCAATTAGGCATTCTGCGTGGAAATTATGAATGGTATGGAATCAAATCGCTACTGCATAAAGAAAGACTTTGTTTAATTTCTAAGAAAGAGGTAGACTTGGATAATTTGCCAGAACTTCCATTCATAAATTATAAAACCGACAGTTCTTTAAAAAACTTAATAAATGGCTGGTGGCATGATAGATTCCCAGAGCCACCATTTGTAACTATGGAAACAGATCGGCAGGAGACGTGCAAAGAGATGGTCAAAAATGATCTTGGTGTTTCTATTCTGCCAGAAATATGCCTGCAGCCTTCAGATAATTTGCATACATACGGGTTATCCTACAAAAATGGGAAGCCGGTGTTAAGAAATACATGGTTAATGTATAACCAGGATTCATTAAAACTCTCTACTGTGAAAAACTTTATTGATTTCTTGAATAAAAATTCCAATCTATAACGAAAAAGCACAATGAAATTATTGACAATTTCATTGTGTTTTTTTGATTTCTTAATTTAATATAAAATGGATTATAAGTTTTTTTTTCGAAAAAGTACAAAAAATATGTATTTCACTTATTTAATGATATGAACTATTCTAAAAATAGAAAAACAAAGCAACAGAGAAACAGAAAATAATATGTTGTATTTTTTAACTATTCAAACTTTTCATCTGATTTGTAAGCGGTTTCTTTAATAGGAGGGGATTCATATTCTAACGTTACTTGGAATTTCAATGGTCGTTGTTTTTACTTATTTAATCATGTCTAAACGGTTATCACCTGTTACTTCTCTTGTAGTCATTCCAATTATCTTTGCATTAATTGGCGGATTTGGTCCAGAGCTCGGAGATATGATGCTCGATGGAATAAAGGTTGTCGCACCTTCAGCCGCTTTGCTATTGTTCGCTATTTTGTTTTTCGGAGTTCTGATTGACGCTGGATTATTTGATCCACTTATTAAAACTATGTTGAAAATCGTAAAAGGGGATCCGGTTAAAATAGCGATAGGAACAGCAGTAATCGCAATGACCGTTGCCTTAGATGGTGATGGTACCACGACTCATATGATTACGATTTCCGCTATGCTGCCTCTTTACTTACGACTTGGTATGAATCCACTTATTCTTGCCACTATTTCTATGCTGGCTGTCAGTATTATGAGTGGTATGACTCCTTGGGGAGGACCTGCAACAAGAGCAATAGCATCTTTAGGTCTGGATGCAAATGAATTCTTTGTCCCGATTATCCCAACACTATTCTCAGGAATAGCAGCTATTCTTTTTACCGCTTATGTACTTGGTAAAAAAGAGCGCAAAAGGCTTGGCGTTGTTTATATCAAATCTGCACCTGAAATGAAAGGGGCTTTTGCTGAAGCAGCGGTAGCTTCCGCCATACAAGTCGATTTAAAGCGCCCTAAATTAATATGGGTCAATCTTTTGTTGACGCTCACAGTCATGGTCGTTCTTATAATGGGCTTAGTACCGGTACCGGTGTTGTTTCTAATCGGGTTTGTGCTTGCTTCGATCATTAATTACCCTAATTTAGAACAGCAAAAAGAGCGAATCGTGTCACATGCAGGAAACGCTATAACCGTTGTCACATTAGTATTTGCGGCTGGTATTTTCACAGGGATCTTTTCCGGAACGAAAATGGTAGACGCCATTGCAAATTCATTAGTGGCCATCATTCCGGATTCTTTAGGCTCTTTTTTACCGATGGTCGTTGCGTTCACAAGTATGCCATTTACGTTCGTTTTATCTAATGATGCTTACTACTTTGGTGTTTTGCCGATTCTTGCCGAAGCAGGAGAAGTTTATGGGGTGAGTCCTTTAGAAATTGCCAGAGCTTCCGTACTGGGCCAGCCTGTACATTTCTTAAGTCCACTCGTGGCCTCGACTCTTTTACTGGTAGGGATGGTAAAGACAGATATCGGGGAACTACAGCGGTATGCATTTAAATGGGCTCTAATTTGTTCATTAGTCCTTATCATTGTTGCTATCTTGACAGGGGCTATTATTTAAGTATAACGTTATCTAATAAATTCTCCGAACTTAAACAAATTAGGGCTGTGCCAAAACCAATTATTATTAGTGGTTTTTGGGACAGCCCATTCTTTTAATAAGGTCTAGAAGTCTCGCCGGTCGCTTGAGTAATGATTTTTACGATTTTATTCGCCAGGTTCATAACCGTGTATAGACGAGTATCATTTAAAAATTGCATCGTTGGCAGCGGATCTATATAATTTACCATTCCTATAATATGATAGTCTCCCACTTCAGGTAATACTTTTTTTAAAGCTTTCCCTGGGACAAGTGGTCCATTCTTCAAGAAAACATAACCGACCTGGTTTTGATCCCCTAAACAAGCATCCACACTAAAAATAAGAGGCTTTTTGAATTGTTTTTTAATTTCTTTCAACGTGTCTTTTAAATTAAATGCATGAACGGGATATTCCAAAGTACCGTATACACGATAAGGCACCGTATGTTCTTTTAGCATTGTCCCGACTAAAGGGCCTAATGAATCCCCAACTGATCGGTCTGAACCAATGCACAGAAAGATTACATCTTCATTTTGACATCCTGAAGATTGAATAATCTCTTTGACTTTTAATGCTAAGCAGTTTATTTCTTCGCCTTTTGGTTCCACAGAACAAATCTGCTCCCTCTTTTTGTAAATTAGACTCATTTTGATTCCCCTTTATTCTATTATACGAATTAAAAAGATATCATGCATATAAATATGAGCATATGCTTGAGACTGATGGATATTTTTAAATTATTAGTATTCAACACTCTGAAAAATGGAAGTACTTCAAAACATGCCCTTTAATTTATTGGCGAGGAAGTGGGAGTAGGTTTACAACTAGAATATTTCTAGATCAATTATATAGCATGGCTTTAACCGATTCCACTTTCCAAAAATTCATTAGATTTGGGTAGAATTATGCTTTCACGAACTGGTGATATCATGCCTAATGGTGACCTTGTCCCTTCCGCCCACGATGGAATGGCAGCCTATGAAGGGGAAAAGGGTACAACCATTCTTGTAAGAAACCATGAAAATGGGACAAATTCAGATTACCCTGTAAACGGAAAAAAACCTTGGAGCGCTGGTGCTGCCGGCGACACAACTACAATAATCGTTGGACAAAATAACAAAGTCATCGATCAGTATGTATCAAGTTCAGGTACAATTCGTAACTGTGCGGGTGGAGCTACGACATGGGGCACTTGGTTAACAATGGAAGAAACTCGTGATATGGGACATGGCTTTGTATTTGAAGTGAATCCGCTTGATCCTGAAAACGAAATGTCAAGAACACCGATCCGTGATATGGGATATTTCTCCCAAGAAGCTGGGCATGTTGACCCTTCAACAGGAATTTGGTATTTAACGGAAGACGCAAGTCCAAGCTTCTTGTACCGTTTTACACCACATGACCGAAGTCAAAAGCTAGGTTCTCTGCAAAAGGGCGGTATCCTTGAAGCAGCATCGATTGATGAATTACCAGCTGCATCTGCAAGTCAATTTAGTACTAGACAAAAGTTCGGGATTGTTTGGAAAAAAATAAATCCTGAAATTGCACAAACAAGATGCTAAGGATAAAGGATGTATTCAGTTTAGCCGCTTAGAAGGGGCTTATTTTTCAGAAGGCACTTTATGGTTTGATGATACAAGTGCAGGTTCAGCACGCCTGGGCCGGGTTTATCGATACACTCCAGCGACAAACACCTTGGAACTATTCTATGAGTCTACGGATAAAAATGATTTAGAAGCCCCGGATAACATTACAATAACACCTTGGGGAGATCTTTGGATCGCCGAAGATGGTGGCGGTAATGACCGTATTGTCGGATTGAGTCCTGACGGAAAAATTTATACTTTCGCTGAAAATATGATGAATGGTTCTGAATTTGCTGGTCCTACATTTTCTCCGATGCATCTTCCTTCGTGATTCGCTAAATAAAATAAAGCACCAGAACCATGAGTCGCAATCATTTTCATAGCATGCTTTAATTGAAAGCCACAATCACAGCGTTTGCTGATCGCCAGTATGACAAATACTATGTATCCGGATAAGGGCATCGGAGGTATATGGAGCTATCGTAAAAGCGGACATTTAAATAAAACGCTTATTCTCTATATGGGGATCAGTGTGTTAATTGGAAGTCGGTTGGAAGTTTTGGATCACAATCGATGTCGGAAAACGGAGTGAATATCGTCTATGGAGTTTTGGCGTTGATAGCGGCTGTCATGATGTTCATACCGAAGAAAGGGATAGATGACATTCCTTTGGATCAAGTTACCTTCAACAAATGGCTTGCTGCCATCCTTGCCTTAATCGTTGGTTTAGGTGCCGGTATAGTCGGTGCCGGAGGGGGCTTTCTATTAGTTCCGATCATGCTTATCGTTTTAAGAATACCAACCAGGGTAACGATTGCATCTTCATAAGCCATCACTTTCATTTCATCCATTGGTGCAACAGTAGGGAAAATCTCAACGGGACAGGTTGATTACTATCCAGCATTAATCATGGTTGTTGCAAGTTTATTAGCATCTCCGCTTCGGGCGATGGCCGGTAAAAAAATGAATGTAAAAGTCCTGCAAGTCATACTGGCTTTTTTGATTTTAGCGACGGCTGTGAAAACGTGGGTGGGAATCATGTCTTGAAGCATGAGTTGGCTCGACCTTGAAAGGGAGGGGGGCGTGGGTTCGAATCCATCACAGGGACTATAACTGATCCTTGGTACCCCCTACGGTACCAAGTTTTTTTCGTTGTAACAGGCTTCAACTAAAAAGTAGATAGTTTAACAAAGGGTTGCTGCGGCAACCTTTTTGTTATGGCACTAAAGGGACAGACTAGTCAAAGGTACATCTAATTAGGAAAACTACTTTTAGAAAATCCAAAAAGTAGGGTGATAAAGCAAATAATTTGGAAATAAATGGGTTTATGAGAGTTACAACAATGAGTATCTAATAGCTAAGTTTTATATTAGAAGATTATCCTTAATTAATATTTAATCATTTTTGTTACTTCTGCATCAGAATTGTAAAAATGCATCAAAAAAACCGATATTAATTAATTTATAGAGTTTTATCAATAGAAAAGAGTTGGCATGAATCTTGCGAGAAGGTATATAAAAAATTAAGGAGGATAAAAGTGGATAAAGGTAGAGTAATAGGATTTATTCATAGCGGAATAACTGTAAAAAACTTAGAAAATGCACTTGATTTTTATGTAAATATATTAGATTTTGAGCTTTTATCAACTCAAGTTGCGAATAGTGCTTATATCTTTGACATTGTAGAAATTACAGGATTAAAAGAAATTAAAATTGCTTTTGTTCAAATTCCTGGGGGGCATGTAATTGAAATTTTAGAATATGTAGGCATTGATATTTATTCGGGAAGCGCACGATCTTGTGATTATGGAACTGGGCATATCTGTTTAAGAGTTGAAAATTTAGAAGAAATGTTTAAAGAGTTAAAAGCTAAAGGAATTAAATTTAAGTCTAAAAAAGTAGCAAATATTACAGCAGGTGCAAATAAAGGATCAAAGGCGGTTTATATGCTTGACCCAGATGGCTATATTATTGAATTGATGGAAAAAAGTAAATAAAAATTTAAATAATAATAAAAGCGTATTTTATCTATGGTGAGAAACAATTGTAACTGTAAGAAAAGATTTAAGCTTATTATTTCAAAAAATTGTGTTAAAAATTTTTTGAATCCTCTCTCCAAAGGAGGGATATCTTTAAATATGCTTAGACTATTAAACTATTTAAAAGGAGATAATTTTTATGACAATGAATCTGTTTGATCTAACTGACAAGATTGCGTTAATTACAGGCGGCAGTAGAGGACTGGGAAAAAGTATAGGTATGGCCTTGGCTTCAGCAGGCGCAAAAATTATACTTGCGGGTAGAAGTACTAATCAATTAATAGAAACGCAACAAGAGTTTAGGGAGATAGATCTTGAGGTTTCTATACTAGAATTGGATGTCATGGATCTTAAACAAATTGAATCTCTTGAAGATATTATTCAGGAGCAATTTGGTTATATAGATATTTTGGTTAATGCAGCAGGAACGAATGTACGTGGTCCGATCCTCGAAGTTACACCCGGTGAATGGGATCAAGTGATTAATACAAATTTAAGAGGCACTTTCTTCGTGTCACAGTCTGTTGCTCGAATGATGTTAAAAAGAAATAAAGGAAAGATATTAAACCTTGCATCGTTAACTAGCTTGATAGGACTGCCTAATATGGGGCCTTATTGTGCATCTAAAGGTGGTGTCGGTCAAATTACAAAATCAATGGCTTTTGAATGGGCCCCATATATTCAAGTTAACGCGATAGCACCAGGATATTTTGACACCGATATGACTAGTGCGATATTCAATGACTCCGAGAAAGTTCAAAACATCTTAAGTCGTATACCATATGGTCGTACTGGAATACCAGAAGACCTTTTGGGAACCGCAGTTTTTCTTGCTTCTGATGCCTCCACGTATATTACTGGACAAATTCTATATGTGGATGGTGGGTGGAGTGCTTCCTAGGATTTTTTAGAAGATTAAATAGCTTAATTCAATAAAGATAGAAGTAGAAGCAAGGAGAGTTGACCAGTAAGCATCAAAATGTGCCATAAATGATCTTAAAATGTAAGAGCCATTGGCAAACAACAGTTTTGAATAGAGTGAGGAGATTATTAAAATGAAAGCGTTGTTAAAGAAAAGTCAAGGATTTGAAGGGGTAGATTTGGATGAAATTCAGGAACCCATTACGAAATCAAATGAAATTAAAGTGAAAGTTTATGCAGCAGGGATTTGTGGTACGGATCTTCATATTATTCATGATGAATATCCGTATACTCCACCTGTGGCAATGGGTCACGAATATTCCGGAACAGTTGTAGAAGTTGGAGAAGAAGTGGAGAAATTTCAAATCGGTGACCGGGTAGTTTCTCTTACAGCTATCGTAACTTGCGGCTCATGCCGATACTGTAATCAAGGACTTCTTATGTTATGTGAACATCGTAAATCCATTGGTTCCGGCGTTCATGGAGCATTTGCTGAGTATATTGTTATTCCAGCAAAATCGGCTTATAAAATTCCAGAGAATATCTCTCTTGATGAAGCAGTGCTAACAGAACCTTTAGCTTGTGCCGTTCGTTGTATTATGGAAAGAGGGCGTGTCAATGGAGGAGATTTTGTTCTTATCTCCGGACCAGGCACAATCGGATTACTTGCCTTACAAGTTGTTAAAGCAAATGGAGGGAATTGCATTATTATTGGTACCTCACATGATAAAGAACGTTTAAATCTAGCATTAGAAATGGGTGCAATGGCGGTTATCGATGTAGAGGAAGAAAATTCTGAAGAAAGATTAATGGCACTGACGAAACAGCAAGGCTTTGATGTGGCCATAGAATGTGCTGGGGTTTCCATATCATTGAATAATTGCATTAAGTTATTACGCAAGCAAGGTATGCTCATTCAAATGGGGTTGTTTGGAAAGAAAATTGAATTCGATTCCGATCTTTCTTTGATCAAAGAATTAAATTATGTAAATGGATTTGCTACAGAACCTACATCTTGGGAAATTGCCTTACGGCTTTTAGAATACAAGCATGTTGATGTTTTGCCCTTAATTTCTAATAAGCTTTCTATTGATAACTGGCAAGAAGCTATCCATTTAGCTGAACAGAAAGTGGGCTATAAAACATTGTTACTTCCGAATACATAAGATGGAAAAAACGAAGGTAATAATGCTTGATTTCATTAATAAATTACTATCCCTTGTATAATCTATTCAATTATGAAAAAAATTAAACGTTAGTATATCAAGATTAACCTTAGAATAACTGAATTACACTATTTCAATACTTATAAATATTAAAAAATGCATCGTCATTTATCGACGATGCTATTTTTTATTTTGTAATCTTGTATTTTTGCATTTTTCTCACTAAAGTTGATTGGTCAACTTTTAAAGCTGTTGCAGCTTTCCTGATACTTGGAAAGTTTTTGACGGTATCTCTAATAATCTTAGCTTCAAATGATTCTAGGAGATCTTTTAATGGTTCAACATTAGAACTAAATTTAGGCGAATCAGATGGTGATGTTTCTAAGCTAAACTGAAGATTATCATGAAATCGTAATTCTTTTTGTAAATCATTAAGATCTATTTCGGGATTTTGACTCATTAAGGCGATTCTCTCCACTAAATTTTGTAATTCACGTACATTTCCTGGCCATTCATAATTTGTAAAGGCATTTAAAGCATCATTTGAAAATTTTCGATTAATACCATATTTATGATTAATATGATTTAAGAAATGATAAATCAAAGGAATAATGTCTTCTTTTCTTTCTTTTAAAGGAGGTATTTTAATTGGGATGATATTTAAACGATAATATAGATCTTCCCTAAATTCACCATTTGTGATCATTTCTGATAAATCACGATGTGTTGCAGCAATAATTCGAATATCTACAGGAATAGTTTTTGTTCCACCTACACGAGTAATTTCATGATCTTGTAAAACACGTAACATTTTAACCTGTAATTGGAGCGGCATTTCACCTATCTCATCTAAAAAGATGGTGCCGTGATTAGCTGCTTCAAATAGTCCTGCTTTACCTTTTTGATTAGCACCTGTAAAAGAGCCAGATTCATAACCAAATAGTTCCGACTCTAATAGCGATTCGGGTATTGCACCACAATTTATTTTAATTAATGGATAATCTTTTCTAAAACTATGGCGATGGATTAATTCGACGATCTTCTCTTTACCTACCCCTGAAGCACCTTGGATGAGAACCCCAGAATCTATTTGCGCTACTCTTAATGCACGGTCCAATGCGTCTTTCATAATGTCAGAATGGGCGATTATGGAAAGCTTTGGATCATTTTGTTCTTTAAGTATTTCTAATTCTTCATTAATTTGTTTGTTTTGTTTTTCTAAATGTTGTATTTCTGCTTCGAGAGTATTTAATTGTGTTAAATCCCTTACATTATTAACTATCTTTTCAATTTCACCATTTTTATTTCGAATTGGAGCAGCCGAAACGAGAACTATTGCTCCTGTGTTGATTTTTTGAAGAATAGTAACTTCTTTATTTTCTTTTAAAGCTTTTAAAGAAGCGGAAGCATCAATAACCCCTTCATCTACAAGGTCTTTAAGACTTCGACCAATACAATCTTTTGCTGATAAACCCGTAATTTGCTCGTAAGAAGGATTTTGATGAATAATAATCCCGTCTTTATCGGAAATAACTATACCGTCGAAAGAGGAATTAATAACTTCGTTTAATTCGATTCTTACATTTTGTAAAGAGTCTATTTCCTTTTTTAATCTAACTACATCATTTATTGGGTTAATTAAAATAACAATTTGATTATTGTGTATAAAAGTTGTGATTTCCGCTGGATAATTTACTAAATTGAAAGATTGGGCACCTTCTAAAGAAACCTCGATTAGATGTTCAAAATAGTAAGTATATTTTTTTGCTATTGAATTTGTAAATAAGATTTCACCATTTATATTTAATATGATGACGCCAATGATGTTCATTTTTGAAAATATGTTCTCCATAACTACCTCCTTGCATCATTTTATGATTTGATGAAATTTTACATCGTATTATTCAATTATACATCATCATTTAAGTAGGAAAGTAGAAAATAATAGGAAAATTAATAGTTTTAAAGTTGGCACGGAAATTGCTTATATTATTTTTGTAAGGCTTCATATGAAAACCAGGAGGTAAAGATATGTCAAACTTAAATACTGTGAAAGAATCTACTTTTTCACCAGAAAAATTAAAAACGATGTTATATGACATGATGGTCATTAGAAGTTTTGAAGAAACATTGAAGAAATTATATCAACAAGGGAAAATCCATGGAACGATGCATTTATGTATTGGGCAAGAAGCTACAGCAGTTGGGGCATGTGTGCCATTAACAAATGAAGACAAAATTACAAGTACCCACCGAGGACATGGCCATAGTATTGCCAAAGGGACTAATGTTAAGAAAATGATAGCTGAATTACTAGGAAAAGAAACAGGTTACTGTAAAGGAAAGGGTGGATCTATGCATATTGCCGACTTAGATGTAGGTAATCTTGGTGCAAATGGGATTGTAGCCGCTGGTTTGCCTTTAGGAACAGGAGCTGCATTAACCTCAAAAATGAAAGACTTAGGTTATGTTGTTTTATGTTTCTTTGGGGATGGAGCTTCAAATGAGGGAGCTTTTCATGAATCACTTAATCTAGCATCTGTTTGGAAGTTACCTGTTATTTTCTTCTGCGAAAATAATTTGTATGGTATGTCTGGTTCGATAAAAGAAATGACAAATATTAAAAATATCGCAGATCGCGGAGCTGCATACGGAATTCCAAGTGAAACGATTAATGGCAATGAAATATTAAAAGTTGTTGAAGCAACGGAAAGAGCAGTGGAAAGAGCAAGAAACGGCGAAGGCCCTACCTTAATAGAGGCACATACTTACAGATGGGAAGGACACTCACGTAGTGATGCCAGAAAATATAGAACAAGAGAAGAAGAAAAAGAATGGAAGAAACAAAGAGATCCAATTGCATTATTTAAAGAACAATTAATTGATGAAAAAGTCATTACAGAAGAAGAATTTATCGAATTGGATAAAAGAGTTCAAGCTGAGATGGATGAAGCAGTCGAATTTGCTGAGAACAGCAAAGCACCAGGTATAGAAACTTTAACAACAGATATTTATGCTTAAGAGAAAGGTGAGGAAATAAAATGAGAGATATTACTTATTTAGAAGCGATTAGAGAATCAATGAGTCAAGTGATGAGAAAAGATGAAGATGTTTTTATTATGGGAGAAGATATTGGAATTTATGGAGGTGCTTTCGGACTAACAAATGGAATGATTGAAGAATTTGGACCTGAACGGGTAAGAAATACTCCTATATCTGAGGCTGCTATTAGCGGGTGTGCAGTTGGGGCAGCAATGACAGGCATGAGACCTATTTTAGAAATTCAATTTTCAGATTTCGTTATGATTGCTATGGATAACATTGTTAATCAAGCAGCAAAAATGCGGTATATGTTTGGAGGTAAAGCAAAAGTTCCTGTTGTTGTAAGACTACCAGGTGGTTCCGGTGCAGGATTTGCAGCCCAGCATTCACAAAGTTTAGAAGCATGGATGACACATGTACCCGGATTAAAGGTAGTACAACCTTCAAATGCTTATGATGCGAAAGGGTTAATGAAAGCTGCGATTAAAGATGATAATCCTGTATTGTTTTATGAGCATAAACTCCTTTACAACATTAAGGGGGAAGTACCGGAGGAAGATTATGAAATTCAATTAGGTGTAGCAGATATCAAAAAGGAAGGAACGGATATTTCGATCGTCGCAACAGCCATCATGGTAAATCGAGCACTAGAAGCAGCTGCTGAGCTTGAAAAAGAAGGCATCAGTGTAGAAGTGATCGATCCTCGGACATTAGTTCCATTAGATACAGAAACAATTTTAGAATCTGTTAAGAAAACAAGTCGAGTATTAGTTGTTTATGAAGCGGTAAAAAGAGGCGGTTATGGTGCGGAAATTGCGAGTATAATTGCGGAAAGCGATGTGTTTGATTATCTGGATGCTCCAATTAGACGTTTAGGTGGAGTAGCTACGCCAATTCCATATAATCCAGAATTAGAAAAAGCAGCAGTTCCACAGGTAAATGACATTATTCAAGAGTGTAGAAAGTTAATGAATAAGTAAGGAGGTGTCATGATGGCAACGGAAGTAGTAATGCCTAAACTAGGCGCAACAATGGAAGAAGGGACAATTGTTTCTTGGTTAGTTCAAATTGGAGAAACAGTAGAAGAAGGAGACCCTATAGCTGAAATTCAAACAGATAAAATTGTATTAGAGATTGAAGCAGAGACAACGGGTGTCTTACTTAAAACATTATATGATGCAGGGGCAGTCGTAAAAGTACATGAAAATATCGCCTACTTAGGTGAAGAAAATGAAAGTGTAGAAGACTTGGAAAAACAGTCACCAAGCGTCTCTTTACAGTCTGCTGAAGAACAGATTGCGACACCGGCTGAAGAGTCAGCCATTCAAACTAGACAACTAGCAAGTGGTTACAAAATTAGAAGAACACCTGCTGCTAGAAAATTAGCTAAAGACACTCAAATTGATTTAAGAAATTTTACAGGTTCGGGTCCACTTGGACGTATTCAAAAAATAGATGTAGAAAATTATTTAGCTGAACATAGTCAGAAAATTACACCGCTTGCGAAGAAAATTGCTGAAGATCAAGAGATTGATTACCGTGGGATAACAGGGAGTGGCACGCGAGGAAAAATCGTTAAAGACGATATTATTACAGGTTCTGCGAGTGAAAATAATGGAAATCAGGCAAACGCTCAAGATGAAAGACGAGTTCCGTTTATAGGTATGCGTAAAGTTATAGCAGATAGAATTTCAAGCAGTGCTTATACCGCTCCACATGTAACGCTTTTATCGGAAATCGACATGACAAAGTGTGTATCTCTTCGTAAGGATTTATTACCAGTCATTGAAAAAGCGGAAGGCTTAAGAATATCTTTCAATGAAATTCTAATTAAAGCGACAGCATTTGCTCTAAAACTACATCCTGGTATGAATATTTCATTAGAAGGGAACGAAATCGTCTACCATTTTAACATTAATATCGGTTTGGCTGTAGCAGTGCCAGATGGTTTAGTTGTACCTGTTCTTAAAGATGTTGAACAAAAAGGACTTGCAACTATTACAAGAGAAGCAAAAATGATCGGGAAACAAGCCCGCGAAGGAAAAATATCTCCTGATGATATGCGGGAAAGTACATTTACAATCAGTAATTTAGGAATGTACGCTGTTGATGGATTTACACCAATTATTAATACTCCAAATGCAGCAATTTTAGGAGTAGGGCGTATTCAGGAAAAGCCAGTCAGTGTAAATGGTGAAGTAGTTGTTCGGTCTATGATGAACTTAAGCTTATCTTTTGATCACCGTATTATTGACGGTGCACCAGCAGCCGCATTCTTAACTGATTTAAAAGATACATTAGAAAATCCTTTAAAATTAATGATATAAGGTGGTAACAGTATGACCTCGTACGATGTGGTAATAGTAGGTGGTGGCCCAGGCGGTTATGTTGCGGCGCTTAGAGCTGCCAAAAATGGAAAAAAAACAGCGCTTGTAGAAGCAGATTATTTAGGCGGTACATGTCTGAATAGGGGCTGTATTCCTTCTAAAACTCTATTAAAACATGCAGAAATTATTGAAGGAATTGAGAAGGCGAAAAGCTGGGGAATAAAAACTGAAAACCTGAGCTTTTCATTAACAGAGATGTTTGCCCGTAAAGACCAAGTAATTGCTACCCTGCGGAGTGGCATTGATCATTTACTGAACGCTGGAAAAATTGATGTTTATAAAGGATACGGAACAATTCATGATGATAAAAAAGTAACGGTTCAATCAGAAAATGAGTCACAACAAATCAGCGGTGAAAAAATTATTATCGCAACAGGCAGTCAACCTGTCGTACCGACAATTGACGGTCTCGAGTATGTAAGTTATCACACAACAGATACTATTTTTAGCATCACAGAGATCCCTAAGTCGATTGTGATTGTCGGTGGAGGGGTGATTGGAGTAGAGTTTGCGAACATTTTTACTAGTTTAAAAACAGAAGTGACGATTGTTGAACTAGGTGGAAGAATTATTCCAACAGAAGATGAAGATGCTTCGAAGGAGTTACTGAAAAGTTTAAAGAAAAAGGGCATTAAAGTGTTAACGAAGTACCAAGTGATGTCAGTTAATGAAAGCGATAGCGGAAAGATCATTAATGTTACGTCCGAAAAAGGTAAATTCGAATCCTTAACATCCGATGAAATACTTTTGGCTGTTGGCCGTAAACCAAATCTCTCTGCTGTTTCAGAACTAAATCTTAATATGAACGGCAGACATATTGCGGTAAATGATTATTTAGAAACAAGTAAAAAAGATTATTTTGCTGTTGGCGATGTGATAGGTAAGCTGCAGTTGGCTCATGTTGCAAGTGCTGAAGGGTTAACGGCTATTGAGAATTTAGATGAGAAAAAGGAAAAAATGAATTACAAAGTGATGCCTCGCTGTATTTATACAAATCCACAAGTCGCTAGTGTGGGGCTGAGTGAAGCTGAACTAAAGGATAGAGGAATTAAGTATAAGGTAAATAAATATTCTTTTTCTGGTAATGGAAAAGCTTTAGCAGCAGGTGAAACAGAAGGATTTTCTAAAGTGATGGTTGATGAGAAATATGGTGAAATATTAGGTGTTGTTATGGTAGGTGCTCAGGTGACAGAAATGATTAGTCAATCCTCTGCTTATATGTTCTTAGAAGGAACGGTTGATGAGTTTGCTCATATGGTGCAACCACATCCATCTCTTTCTGAAATATTAATGGAATCTGCAAATTCACTTATTGGAAAAGGTATTCATTCTTAAATTAATAAGAAGGTGCATTTATGTTTGATTTACATGGTAAAAAAGCCATTATAACTGGTGGCGCTCAAGGATTAGGTTATTCAATAGTAGAGGCATTTCATCATGCAGGTGTTGAAATTGCAGTAATCGATATTTCAGATGAAGTATTTAATCTCTCTACTAAATTAAAAGCATATGATGCTAAAGTTCATGCTGTAAAAGGGAATTTATTAGATATAGAGAATTTAAGGCAGTCTTTCACTGAATCTTTAGAGAAATTAGACGGTACAGTTGATATTTTAATTAATAATGCTGGCTTAATCGAGAGAAAACCTGCATTAGAATTTTCACTTGAAAGCTGGAATAGAATTCTCGGATTAAACGTAACCTCTGTTTTTGAATTATCGAAATTAGCTGCTATAGAAATGAAAAAACAGGGATCAGGAAAGATCATTAATATGGGATCTATTCTTTCGGTACTAGGCGGTTTTAATGCAGCTGCTTATTCGACTAGTAAAGGTGCAGTTTTACAATTAACAAAGTCTTTATCAAATGAATGGGCAGAGTATGGCATTCAAGTCAATGCCATCGCACCAGGCTATATGTTAACGACAATGAATGATGATCTTATGAATGATCCAGTAAGAGGACAGCAAGTAGAAGCTAGAATTCCTGCTAAAAGATGGGGAACACCTCAAGACGTTGCTGGTGTCGCTTTATTTTTAGCTGCTCCTGCTTCTAATTATGTGACAGGTACATTAATACCTGTAGATGGAGGCGTACTAGGAAGATAAATTTTTTTGAAGGGGTGCAAGCTAGAGTGAGAAGGTTATATATTAATGGTGAATGGATTGAATCTGAACAATAAGCAGGAATTAATTTCCCCTTATTCTGAAGAGAAAATTGCCGAGATTCCTCAAGCATCTGAAGAACTAGTGGATGCAGCTACTTCTGCTGCTAATAATACAAGATAAGTAATGGCAAACCGAACAGTTTTTGAAAAGGCAGAAACTTCCAGAAAAATTTGTCACTTTATTAAAGGAAAATAGAATAAAGGCTGTTCAAATTATCTCTTTGGAATCTGCAAAACCATTAAAGTTTTCTTTGGGAGAAGCAGATAGAACGATTGAAACATATAAGTTTGCTGCAGAAGAAGTCAAACGAATTCATGGTGAAATGATTTCTGTAGATGCTGCTCAAAATGGGGTGAATCGACTAGGGTATAGTTAAGAGAGCCTATCGGTGTTATGACTGCAATTACACCATTTAATTTTCCTATGAATCTAGTTGCACATAAAGTAGGACCAGCTATTGCTGGTGGAAATACAATTGTTCTAAAGCCAGCATCTCAAACTCCTATATAAGCTTTTTTCCTTGCTGAACTATTGGAAGAAGCGGGATTACCAAAAAGTGCTTTTAATGTGGAAATTGGAAGTGGGCAGTTGGTTGGAGACAGATTAGTAACAGGTGATAAGGTTAGCATGATCACTTTTACTGGAAGTCCAGAAGTAGGACTAGGGATTAGAAATAAATCGGGTGTTAAGAAGGTTACACTAGAACTTTAAACAGTCAATCAGCAAAAAGCAACAACTTTTTTAAGATACTGACCTATATAGAAATATTCGCAGATTCATATAAGCTGCTTGTTTTGGGAAGAATAATATGAGGAGTTGATTGTATGATGGAAAAACCTTCTAGAGTTCGTTATGGGATTATAGGATTTTCATTTGTAGCCTGCTTGATCAACTACGGAGATCGTATAGCAATCTCAGTTGCTTCACCTGCAATAATTGAGGAATTAAATTTTACCCCTATAGAATGGGGATATATATTAAGCGCTTTCTTTTGGACATACTCATTATTTGGATTAATTGGTGGCTTTGTCAATGATAAATTTGGAGCAAGAAACACTTATGGTTTTACTATGATCATATGGTCTATGGCAGTGGGGCTTACTTCTATGGCGTGGAATTTTATTTCATTACTTATCATACGTTTGTTGTTTGGAGCAGGTGAGGGACCTCAAGTTCCAACAGCAACAAAGGTTGTTTCAAACTGGTTTCCGAAAGCTGAATCTGCTAAAGCACTGTCCTTATCTCAGGTGGGGACAACGATTGGTCCTATCATTGCGACACCGCTTGTAGCTTGGTTAACAGTGGAAATGGGGTGGAGAGTAAGTTTTATTGTTTTAGCATCATTAGGTATTATTTGGGCGATAGGCTGGTTTTTATTTGCAAAGGAATATCCAAATCAGCATAAGAAGGTAAATCAAAAAGAACTTGATTATATTCAACAAGATAAAGGAAACGAACTTGATAATTATGGTATAGAAGCAACCAGCGGCTCTAAGATTTCGACATGGTCTTTTATTAAAAAACCGTACATCTTGAGTGTAAGTTTATGCTATTTTTCTTATTCCTTTGTATTATTCTTAGTAGTTACATGGTTCCCAAATTACTTAGTAGATCAAAGGGGTATGACAATGAAAGAAATGGGTATCTTTTCAATATGGCCATGGGTTGGGGCTTCTATAGGATTGATGATAGGGGGGTACCTTGCTGACCATTTGGTAAAGAGATCAAAAGATGGAAATTTAGTTTCAGGTAGAAAATATATGATTGTAATTTGTCAAATTTTTACAGCTATTACATTTTCACTTTCTGCCGTGGTAGAGTCTACTGCTTTAGCATTAACTTTAACTACCATTGCTATGGCGTTTTTATTAGGGAGTTGGCAGTATCAATCTCTTGTAATTGCTATTGTACCTAAACAAAAATTAGGTGCAGTATCAGGTTTTGTACAATCTATTTCAGCTGTAGGGGGAATCTTAGCTCCAATCGTAACTGGATATATTGTTGAGATATCTGGTTCATATAATACCGCTTTTTATTTAGGATCAATTTTCTGTCTTATAGGTGCAATATTAGTTGCGATTTTTGTTCGTCCTATTAAAAAAAACACAGAGCAAAATCTAAAAAATACAGCGAATTTATAAATAGCTATTATTTGGAGAATGGTGCGATGCTGTTTAACTTTAATTATGGTTTTTTGGGCAATGCAAAATACAAAATATCAAAAATAATGAACTTCAGTTTAGTTAAAAAAGTGCTTTCTTAATAAACTAACGGGTGCGATTATAAGGTCGACCAGTAAAAATTACTGGTTGGCCTTTTTTTAATAGAATCTATTATATCAGTAGCCAGGGTACGACGTACGTGGGACTTGATCACGTGAAATAAAACTGTCCGCCTCCTTACTTGTAGAAACATGTTTGAGGCTGGTTGAGCAGTAAAACGTGTATAACAAGCGAAGCTATGACACTGCATGGAGAACTAGGAGACTGATTAGTATGTAGAGGGTGAAAAACAATGAATTCAGTTGTTTGTCTGGTTGTGGCAAAAGGAGAGTGCCAAGTTCAGGCATATTTAGATCAATTTAAACCGATGGAAGAGCTTTTCAATTAAGCATATCAAAGAGGAAATAGATCGTTTTTTAGACTTTCTGTTATCGAAGAGGTGACAGGGAAGATGCATATGGTCATTTTAGAATCTACAGGGCATGCCCATTCTCCCGTTATTCAATACCTGGCTGAACAAGGGTTTCTATATATCTAATAAATCCGATTATTTGAAAGAGTTTGTTCTATTAATCTTATATCAACTCTTGAAATGCTTGTTCATTTCTTCTTTTTTCCTTATTTTGGACAATGGTTAATAAATTTTTCTTTGTGAATTAATATCAGCATTAGGGTATCCAGGGCAAAACAAACAAAGAAAAATGATGCAGACCAAAAGAACAAACAAGGATTTGATTCAAGCAAAACTGATTCAGAATTCTCTCAAGTATTTGGCAGTGCAAACGCTAATCAAACATATAAAAATAAAGCAAAAAAAGAAAAAGTATCTAAAAATCAAGGTGAGTGGAAAGGCATGCCTTAATTAATACTTGCCAGACTCGAACTTATGATAAGTGATGTCTGCACCGAGTACAAAGGGGGAGGCTTATCATGCTTCAAACTGTTTACTGAACTTTATGTAATCTAAGCGACAACAAGTATGCCAATGGAAAGATCGTAAACAATCGCAGAATCCACATGGTAAGGTCAGATTATTTGAACAATTAGCTGAAGATATGGGCAAAAATGTATCTGAAACTAAGAAAACTGTTTATGAATGAGAGGCTATCCCAACGGGGGAGAGCCCTACATAATAGTGAGGTCATTCCCTTGGGGATCATTTCTATTTCAAGATCAAGGGCGTGTCATACCAGAAGAACTGCTTACACGTTTAGGGGAGCCTTTTTATACATTAAAAGAAAAAGGAACAGGACTAGGGTTGATGATCTGTCATAAAATCATTAGACAGCACGACGGCAGTATAGTCTATCAAAGTAAGGTGAAAGAAGAAACCTTGGTTAAGATTACTTTACCTTTGGCATGTTAGGAATATCCAGTTTAGGAGAAAGTCTTTTTTTTAGAGATTGTGTTCTTAAGTTCCACCCAAAAAAATGATTTGCATATAGCTTCTTAAAAACTTATGGACGCTCCTTTAATCGGGACGTCCAATTTTTTTAGTATTTACCCATTGATTAAACTAGACATATCGTGTGTAATTGAAAATCCGCGAATGGGAATCTGCATGAAATCATCTAAGGTATTTTGGATCCCCTGGCAAACTGGTGGAGGGGACATCATTTGTGAAAATTTGCATATAATCGAAGGGAAAAAGAGTTATTTAGTCCTGGGTGATAGTTGAAATTGGAAAACCTTTCCGGTAACATATATTAAGAATCATATAATAGGAGGTTGTCCATTGGCTTTACAAATTAAAAAAGTTACGAAAAAATTCGGGGAATTCACAGCTGTCAACCAGCTTGATTTAACTATTCCCGAGAAAGAAATGTTCGGTTTTTTAGGTGGGAACGGAGCGGGGAAAACGACTACGTTCCGAATGATACTCGGCCTGCTTGACCCGACTGAAGGGGAAGTGATCTGGGATGGTAACAAAATCGATTATACGACAAGTTCATTGATTGGCTATCTTCCTGAGGAACGCGGACTATATCCAAAACTGAAGGTCCGTGATCAAATTGTGTATTTGGCTAGATTAAGAGGGATGAACAAAAGGGATGCTTTGAAAGAATTGGAGTATTGGCTAGACCGCTTTATGGTTCCCGAGTATATTGATAAGCGAGTTGAAGAGCTTTCAAAGGGAAATCAGCAAAAAATCCAGCTGATCGCATCCATGATTCATAAACCTGAATTACTTATCCTTGACGAACCTTTCAGCGGACTGGATCCCGTGAATGTGGAAATACTGAAGAAAGCCGTCATCGACTTAAGGGACAGCGGTACGACAATCGTTTTCTCGAGCCATCGCATGGAGCATGTTGAGGAGATGTGTGAGCATCTTTGCATCATGCATAAAGGTTCTCCTGTTGTGTCTGGAAAATTAAAAGAAATCAAGCGTTCTTTTGGTAAAAAGAATGTGTCAATTAAAGCTGATTTTGACTTATCCTTTTTGGATAATTATTCAGGTGTAACAAAAGTAAAGAACACGATGGAAGGAAAAATTCTTCAAGTCACTGGTGAAGATGTGGCTGAGAACATGATTCGTGATCTTGTTCCAAGAGGTTTCGTCCGGAAGTTCGAATTGGAAGAACCATCGCTGACGGATATTTTCATTGAAAAAGTGGGTGCCGTCTATGAATAACTTTTGGATTGTCCTTTCCCATACATATCTATCAAAATTAAAAACGAAATCCTTTATCATTTCTACAATCATTATGATGGCCCTGATTCTTGTCCTTACGAATATTTCGAATCTTATTGATAAATTCGACAGTGATGATCAGGAAAAGGTTGCCGTCATCGATAAGACTGAAGGTAGCTTATTTGATTCTTATAAAAAAG
This sequence comes from Bacillus sp. B4EP4a, assembly GCF_006680105.1. Classification (NCBI taxonomy): domain Bacteria; kingdom Bacillati; phylum Bacillota; class Bacilli; order Caryophanales; family Bacillaceae; genus Bacillus; species Bacillus sp. B4EP4a. The sequence goes on along the minus strand of NZ_VHIK01000018.1, from coordinate 98,143 downwards.
CGGTAGCAGGTGTGAACGATGACCTATCGATAATATCCGCCCAGGATGAAAAGGAAGCGGAGGAAATGGTCAGCGCAGAAGAAATCGTTGGTTATTTGTTAATCGAAAAGGACGAAGCCGTCGGCTTCAAGGGAACGTATAAAGCGAATCAAATTTCAGATTCTGCGGTAAGTAATGATTTGCTTTTAGCGCTTACCCAATTGAAGGGTCAAATAACTGCGAAGGAATTGAATTTGACAGAGCAGCAAATCGCTCAATTAAATACGCCGCCAGCATTTGATACGATTGCGCTTCAGAAAAATGCAAAAACGGAAGAGGATCTCAATCAGGCACGCGGTCTTGTGTATGTGCTCCTATTCGTCATTTATTTCGGTGTATTGATGTATGCAACGATGATTGCAATGGAAGTGGCTACTGAGAAAACCTCACGGGTCATGGAAATCCTGATTTCAAGTGTCCCGCCAGTAACACAGATGTTTGCCAAAATAATGGGTGTTGCTTTGCTTAGTCTTACGCAAATGATTTTATTTTTTGGAGTGGGCTATTTCTCGATTAAACAAAACTTGACAGGTATGGATGAAGGATTCTTTTCATTTTTCGGTTTCGGAAGCACCGATATCTCAACAATCATTTATGCGATAATCTTCGCTTTGCTTGGTTATTTTCTGTACGCGACTCTTGCGGCATGTCTTGGGTCCGTTGTCAGCAAAATTGAAGATGTCCAGCAAATGATTTCACCGATGACCATGTTAGTCGTCATTGCCTTCATGATTGCGATGTTTGGACTGGGGAATCCGTCAGCGAGTTATATTACGATTACATCATTCATTCCATTTTTCACGCCAATGATCATGTTCTTGCGCGTAGGGATGCTTGAAGTTCCATTCTGGGAAATCGCCATCAGCATTGCTGTGTTGATCTTATCCATTGTTTTACTAGGAATAATCGGGGCAAAAATCTATCGTGGTGGAGTCTTGATGTACGGAAGCTCAAAATCACTGAAAAGCATCAAGAATGCCTTGCAATTATCAAAGAAAAATTAACATGAAACCTGGATCCTTCATTCCTGTTGAAGGTATTCAGGTTTTTTAATAAGATAATACCATTCAAATAAAAAATATTTTGAGATTAATGAAAATGGAAAAGTAACATAGATATAAGGGAACATAAATATATTCCATTTATGAAACCGCGATTAGGAGTGAACTATAATGAGCAATCTGGTAACGTTGACGATAGCTTCAGAAGCGTTTCTCTTGCTATCCTTCATCATTATTATTTTATCAAGCAGGAATCCGAAAAAGAATGTTCTCTTTGTCATCCTATTCATCATTGGAGCTGCACCGCTTTTATATTTAGCCATAGATCATGTGAAAAACGATTATATGGATGCAAATATAGGATTGGGTCTTGCCTTTATGTATACCTGGATATATAGCGCAGTTGCCTTTATCATTGCCATCATTCTTTTATTGAAAAAGAAAAGGAATAATAATATTTCAAAAGAACAGTAATATTCCCATTATCCAATCAAGTTCCGGTTTTTAATTAGCTTTTTTGGATTTGAGGATATATGGGTTCCACATTTACGTTCTTAAGAGTGGAGTCCAAACTTCTCGATCATGGTAATGACTTAAAAATATGGTGGTACCCCTTAAAGAAGTATCACCAAGCCAATACGAAAAAGGGTTGCCCCTAAAAGTCATTTTACTGACTTTTAGGACAGCCCTTTTTTGTTTTTAAATCCTTTTTAAATCAATGAAAATAAATGTAAAGCAGGTGAGGGTTAATGAACACACTATTGTTCGTAACAGATTTATACTATGAAGCAAAAGGAAGAAATTATTATGAGGAGGATTTGTTCCTTACTTCGAAGCTTAGAGAAGATTTTAAGTTGGGCATTTGTCATCCTGAAGACACTGAAACGTTTGAAAAAGATTTTGACTTAATAGTATTTCGAAATGCTGGTCCAGTAGCGAATTTTAAGGATACGTATCAAGCATTCCGCAATAGAGTAGTTTCTGGATATTTTGAAAACATACAATTCATTTAACGGAAAGTCTGATATGAACGGGAAGGAATACTTAATTGAACTAACGAATGCTCAATTTCCTGTTATTCCAACTATAGAAACTCTTGATTCTTTAGATAAACTCCCTAATGTAGAGACGTATATTGTAAAGCCAAAAGATGGTGCAGATTCAATCGGTTTGGAATTTGTAACGAAAGATGAATTGAGTGATAAAGTTGATTCAGAATCAAAAAACACATTAGTACAACCATTTATCAACTTTGAGTATGAGGTTTCATTTTATTTTATCGATAAAGAATTTCAGTATGCTCTTTATGCACCAGATAAAGATCAAAGATGGGAATTAAAAGAATATGCACCTACTGTAGAAGATTTAACTTTTGCAAACAAATTTTTTGAATGGAATAATCTTGATTGGGGGATTCAACGAGTTGATGCTTGTCGGAATGAACAAGGTGAACTTTTATTAGTTGAATTAGAAGATTTAAATCCCTATCTTTCCTTGTTAGAAATATCTGATGAAACACTGAAGAACTTTGTAGAGGCAATGAAAAAGTCATTACTGAAAACTCTTCAGCTTAAATTTAAATTTTTCTTATAGAACTATCAGGTGCGTAGTAGTAAAAGAAGGAGCAGTCCCAAAAAAATTTTATAAGGAAAAAAGTCGTTCATGAACAAATCTAAAGATATATAAATGTGATTCTTAGCCATACTAATAAAGATTAAAATATAGTTAGGAGGCAATATTATGGGAAGATCAAACAATCAAAAATCATCTAGCAGAAAAAAATCATTAGCTCAAACTCCCAATAACTTAAAAATCGAACCGGATCGTGTGAATGAAGAGTTTTCGCGTGAGCTAGGTGAAAGTGCGAAAATAAGAGCTACAAGACCTAAATGATACTACAAAAAAAGTGATTGATTACACTCTTTTTTCAAATTTTAGTAAAACAAATCGCGCTGTTTTTTAATAATTTCTATAGAACCAACCTTGCGTTTGTTGAAGAAGATGTTTCACAAGGACCCTATTAATATGGTCCTTTTTTCTTTGTGAAAAATCAACAGCATTTAACCAGTGCCTTTAAATAAAAAAATGTGGCAATAGTATAAGATCAGAGCAAAAAACACGGTTTTATGCTTTGAAGCTAGACTTTTTCCCTGATGTACCTAATAAAATTACATAACTCTAGTATTCGTTAAACACAATGCGTTTTACAACAAAAATAATGGTATGTCTCTAATAAAGTTGTATGAACGAATATAAGATTAATTTTTTAAAAAAACAAACTAGTTATGAAGCAGGTGACGTCCTGCATCGACCACTTGGCTCTTCAAAAAAATGGCCGCATTTGGATCCAATTACCTTTATCCCTGCTTAAACGACACCATTTCCTATTGATGGTGAAGAAGACGTTGATGTTAAGGTAACCATTGGACCAAAAAGCAAAAAAAACCAAATTCCTCTTATGATTACAGGGATGACCTATGGTATCGCACTTAGTGAACAAACAAGGCTTTCTTTGGCGGAAGCAGCAAAAAATGTAGGAACCGCGATTAATTCCGGAGAAGGCGGAGTAATACCTGAAGAATTAGATAAAACAGGAAAATATATTTTACAGTTTTCAAAAACAGAATGGTCAAAGGAAGAAGAGCTTATTAAGCGTGCCGACATGATTGAATTTAAGTTCGGACAAGGCGCACTAGCTGGGATGGGTGGAAAAATTTCACCCGAAAATTTAACAGGTCGGGCTCATGAAGTGGTGTGGCTTAAAGAGAATGAGGATGGAGTCTTTTTGAACATTTTTTTGAAAATCAAACATTGAAAGATATTAAAAAAATTGTTAATGAACTTCGGAGCATAACTGGTGGTGTTCCCATTGGTGTGAAAATGGGGGCAGGTGGAAAAATTGAAGAAGATATAGACCATTTAATTGAACTCGGTGTTGATTTCATTACGATTGACGGCGGCCAAGCAGCCACACACGGTGCACTACTACCCATTTTATCCGATGACATGGGAATACCGACATTACATGCAGTTGTCCGGGCTGTTAATCATTTAGAAAAGAGAAAAATGAAGGGGCAAATTAGTTTAATTGTCTCAGGAGGGCTATTAGTACCTGGGCACTTTTTAAAAGTACTTGCACTCGGTGCTGATGCTGTTTATGTAGGATCTGCCATATTATTTGCTGTCTCACATAGTCAAGCATTGAATGCTCTTCCCTTTGAACCACCTACACAAGTTGTTTGGAATCAAGGTGAATTCAAGGATCAATTTAAGATAGAAGATGGAGTAAAAGCAGCAGAGAAAGTCTTTACAGCAAGTATAGAAGAAATGAAAATGGCATTAAGAGCGATGGGGAAACGCTCCTTAAAGGAGTTTTCAAAAAAATATTTAGTTTTCCTATGATGAATTGACTGCAAAATGATTGGAATTCCTTTTTCATTTGAACCTTGGGAATACAAACCAAAAGAGTAATAATTGAGTGTGTACGCAGCTATCAGCAAATGTACGAAAAACAGGAACAGAATCATATATACAATATAAAATAGTTGAAAAATTAACTAAAGAATGAATGACCTTGAAGGATGGATATCCACCCAACCTGTTTGAGGGAGATGCTAAGTTTACTAATCCCTTGGCGAATCTCGATATCTTTATAATGAAAATTGTAGTTCCTTTAAAAAGGGTTTGTTTAGTCATCAATTATTTACCCCTTACCTAGTCCATATTTGAATATATGCATAATAAATGTAAGTCTATATTGGTTATTATAATGGAAGTGCAAAAGCTGCCGAGGAGGTAGCTTTTTTTCCTCTCCAATAAGGTCGTTTATGTAATTACTATTTTTGCTAAGGTTCTGATGATTATAGATTTCCATTTCTTCTTTTTACTAAGGATTTGTAAACGGTGATATATCTACTCCATCTCAATTAAATGTATTTTGTTTTAGTAAACTAAAATATCAAATTAGACTAAGGTTTATAGCAAAAGCTTGTCTCCATTCATAGGATAAAGAAAGGCTGTAATCAATGTTATTGGATTCAGCGTTCCTAAACGGGTTTTAAGTGTGGATTCCCCTCAATTGTTATTACAAAAGGAGGTGTTTCTGCCCGTCTTAGGGTTAATATGAAGGGAGAGGCTAGAATTGCCAAATGTTCAATTAGTACCCTTCCAAGTAGAAGGAATAACAGAAAATACCTTGGAAGTTCCACGAGGTATTAGAATGATTCGTGCACGCTCTATTTGGAGAGAAGGGTTTAAGGGTGAGAACATAGTAGTAGCCGTAATCGATACAGGATGCCAGTCAGATCACCCTGATTTGATTGATCAAATTATTGGTGGATATAATTTCACGGACGATTATTATGGTGATCCTGTCAAATTTGCCGATAATAACGGACACGGGACTCATGTTTGCGGAACCATTGCAGCAGCAGAAAATGGTTTTGGAGTTGTAGGTGCAGCACCTAAAGCGAAGTTGCTGGTACTTAAGGTTTTAAATGGATCAGGAGAAGGAACAACAGAAAACATTACGTCAGCTATTAATTACGCTGTCAATTGGACAGGTCCTAATGGCGAAAAAGTACGGGTTATCTCGATGTCATTAGGGGGACCGGATAATGATCCGGCCTTACATTCGTCGATTATAAACGCCGTTCAATCTAATATAATGGTCGTGTGTGCCGCGGGAAATGAAGGCGATGGTAAGGCCGAAACAAACGAGTACAGTTATCCAGCTGCATATCCGGAAGTTGTGGCAGTAGGCTCAGTTGACCGGCGTGAACGAATTTCCAGATTTAGTAATTCTAATGGTGAAGTGGATTTAGTAGCCCCTGGGGAGAAAGTTGTATCAACCTTTCCTGGTAACCAATTTGCCGTCTTATCAGGTACATCCATGGCTGCCCCACATGTGTCAGGGGCTGTTGCGCTTTTGATAAATAAATTTGAAACAATACTTGGCCGTAAATTAACAGAGTTAGAAGAATTTAATGAACTCATAAATAATACAGTTTCGCTGGGCAAACCAAAGACTCAAGAAGGGCATGGAATGCTGAAACTAAATCACCAGAAATTAGAAAATATAAAAAAAGTTTTAAGGGAGTTTAGGTAGCCTTAAGATAGAGAACAGAAAAGTATATGATCCTAATTTCATTGCATATTGTGTTAGGAACTCGGATACAAAGTGATACAAACCCTCTGGGAGTTAAAGGGTTTTTTTTTGTAAATTTATTGCTTATTAAACTACTATGAAAATAAAACTCTAGGTCTAACAAGCTGAAATATTATTAAACCTAAAAAGCTTCTTCAAAGTTTGAACTCTGCAGTAGCCGCCTACTTATAACTTTCTATATTTCTCTGGCACTCTGGAATCGAATAAAGGAACGCAGTGGCAGTTACGTATCTCACCTCATTTGCCAATTTCAGTACAGTTGGCATGATTTGATTTATGGTACGTTCAATTCTATCTTCGATGATGAAAAATCGCACATTATCGGAAGGAATGTTTGGAAGCTGTTGCTTAGCGGCATGGCTGTCTCCTTGTTAAGTGCTATGATTGTTGGATTATTTGTTTGATAACCAATAAAAAATATATTACTTTTTTGTGTATTCAACTAAAAGGTGTGGAGTAAGAACATCCTTTATTTGAAAACAAACATATCTATTAATTTCGGTGTGTTAACTATGCAATTTTAAAACAGACAACCAACTAAAAAATTGAAATCCGTTAAACTTTATCGGGATTATGCCAGCGTAGGGTATTAAGATCCAAAAACACTCATTTCTCCGGAGATGAGTGTTTTTATTTGCATCCTTAGTAGACTCATGTAGTTCATCCTTTTTTGTTTAGCTTCGCATGGGGTATTTTGTGTGTAGTTTTGTTAAACAGACTAAGGATTAGATATACTTAAAAAGCAAAGAATAAAGAAATATTGACACAATAGCTTTTCTCTTTTCATAGGATAGGAGGGTATGGTATATTAATTTCAAGGAGGGATGGGAAATGGATGAAATGTTGAATGATAAAGATTCTGTGAATGAAGAAGAATGCTGTACGACCTCTTCCCACGGCCGAAGAAGTCATCACTCAGAAGCAGTAAAAAAGAATTTAACGACCCGGTTAAATCGAATTGAAGGTCAAATTCGCGGTATAAAGGGTCTTATTGAAAAAGATACGTATTGTGATGATGTGATTACCCAAATAGCAGCTACACAAAGCGCGATGAATAGTGTAGCCAAGATATTATTGGAAGGCCATCTAAGGAATTGTGTGGTCGAACGCCTGAATGAAGGGGATACAGAGGTTATAGATGAAGTGCTTGTAACGATACAAAAATTAATGAAAAAATAAAGGAGTAGATGTTGAAATGGAAAATGTAACATTGAGTGTAAGTGGAATGTCTTGTGGTCATTGTGTGAATGCAGTTGAAGGGAATGTAGGAAAACTTGCAGGTGTTGAAAGCGTAAAAGTACATTTGGACGCAGGAAAAGTAGATGTAGCGTTTGATAAGGAAAAAGTATCACTTGATAAAATAAAAGAAACAATCGATGATCAAGGCTACGATGTCGAATAAGTCATGGGAGTGCTGTTAAGCACTTTTTTTTACAAAAAAATATACCCCATAGCGGTATGGGAAGGCGGGGATGATGTGAGCGGCCAAATAAAAGAAACAACAATGCAGATTACAGGTATGACTTGCGCTGCCTGTGCAAACCGGATTGAAAAAGGGTTAAACCGAATGGAAGGCGTTGAGGAAGCCACCGTTAATTTGGCTCTTGAGAAATCGGTCATTAAATATGATACGGAAAAATTAAGCAACAAGGACTTTGAAAAGAAAATTCAAGATCTTGGCTATGATGTAGTAAAAGAGAAAAAGGAATTTACGATTACGGGCATGACCTGTGCTGCCTGTGCTAACCGAATTGAAAAAGGGTTAAATAAGCTTGATGGAGTAAGCATGGCCAATGTGAACCTTGCGCTTGAAAATGCGACAGTCGAATATGATCCTTCCGAAGCCTCCCCAGTTGACATCATTCAACGGGTGGAGAAGTTAGGGTATGGGGCGATCATCAAGGAAGATAACACGGAATCCGTGGATTTCCGTCAAAAAGAAATTCAAAAACAAAAGAATACATTCATTCTTTCGGTCATATTATCATTTCCATTGTTATGGGCGATGGTAAGTCATTTTAGTTTTACTTCGTTTATTTATATGCCTGATTTCCTCATGAATCCTTGGGTGCAAATGGCATTCGCCACCCCAGTGCAATTTCTGATTGGAAAGCAGTTTTATGTTGGGGCTTATAAAGCCTTGAAAAATAAAAGTGCCAATATGGATGTATTAGTCGCAATGGGAACATCCGCTGCCTATTTTTACAGTGTTTATCAGGCGATCATATCGATGGGATCCCATCACAATACGGCACAACTTTATTTCGAAACTAGTTCGATTCTTATCACCCTCATTCTATTAGGGAAGCTTTTTGAAGCAAAAGCAAAAGGACGTTCTTCCGAGGCCATCAAAAAATTGATGGGGCTTCAGGCCAAAACGGCATTGGTGTTAAGGAACGGGGAAGAACGCGAAATACCACTTGAGGAAGTCATCGTGGGAGATACGATATTGGTGAAGCCGGGTGAAAAGATCCCTGTCGATGGAGAAGTAGTCGAAGGGAACTCTGCCGTTGATGAATCCATGTTAACGGGTGAGAGCATTCCGGTGGATAAAACAAACGGGGATACTGTGATCGGTTCAACATTGAATAAGAATGGTTTTCTCAAAATGAAAGCGACAAAGATCGGAAGGGATACAGCTCTTTCTCAAATCATAAAAGTGGTTGAAGATGCTCAAGGGTCCAAAGCCCCGATTCAACGTCTTGCTGACCAAATTTCCGGTGTCTTCGTTCCCATTGTTGTCGGAATCGCCCTTTTAACTTTTCTGGTTTGGATGATATGGGTTAACCCTGGAGAATTCACACCAGCTTTTGAAGCGATGATTGCAGTGCTAGTCATAGCCTGTCCATGTGCTTTAGGTCTGGCCACTCCAACATCCATCATGGCAGGATCAGGTCGGGCCGCTGAATTCGGTATTTTATTTAAAGGCGGGGAACACTTGGAAACCACACACCATATAGATACGGTCATTTTGGATAAAACGGGAACAGTGACAAATGGTACCCCAGTGTTGACCGATGTCCTCATCGAGAACGGTATGGAAGAAGAACAGTTTTTATCTCTAATCGGCGCAGCTGAAAAACAATCTGAACACCCTCTTGCGCAATCAATCGTTCAAGGAATTCAAGCAAGACAGATATCACTTGCTGCGATTGAGGAATTTGAAGCGATTCCTGGATACGGCGTGAGAGCTGTAGTGGATCAAAAAGTGTTATACGTCGGAACGCGTAAATTGATGAAGCAAAATAACGTGGATATTACTAATGCTCTAACAGCGATGGAAGCTTTTGAAGAGCAAGGGAAGACAGCAATGCTCGCTAGCATTGAAGGTGAATATGCAGGCCTCATTGCCGTTGCCGATACGATAAAAGATACCTCGCTAACGGCGATTAAAAGGTTGAAAGCAATGGATATCCAGGTCATCATGATAACCGGGGATAATCAAAGGACAGCAAATGCCATCGGAAATCAAGTGGGCATTGACCAAGTGATTGCAGAAGTCCTTCCTGAAGGGAAAGCGGAAGAAGTGAAAAAACTGCAGGCAGCCGGTAAAAGAGTGGCAATGGTCGGAGATGGTATAAATGATGCTCCCGCGCTGGCACTAGCCGATATAGGAATGGCCATAGGAACCGGGACGGACGTAGCCATGGAAGCTGCCGATATCACTTTGATCCGGGGTGATTTGAACAGTATTGCTGATGCAATCCTCATGAGCAGGAAAACGATGCGGAATATCAAACAAAACCTATTCTGGGCTTTTGCCTACAACGTAATCGGGATACCAATTGCGGCAATCGGACTGCTTGCCCCCTGGTTAGCTGGTGCTGCCATGGCTTTCAGTTCTGTATCAGTCGTATTGAATGCACTTCGCCTTCAACGGGTAAAGCTCTGAAGATCATGTAACATATAATGAAGGCATTTGTACTGACTAACCATGCCACGAGCGTTTGGATTTTCATTCCCAACAAATAAAAGCCGATGATTCCTTGGCAAGGGAATCATCGGCTTTCATCTGGATGTTTATAGCGACCCCTAAATGATGTTCCTTCATACTTTCGGTTGCCAAACCGCTTATTTTAAACAGTAAAATACATAATCCGTTGGTGCGCCACGCTCGCCTTGTTGATGGAGCATCGCTGATACGTTACCGCGATGATAGGTCCCATGATTCACTACATGATGGATGAGGTCGGCAAGTACAAACTCACAAGCCCCCATTTTGGGATGTTCGGTTACAATGGTCCGTTCAAAATCAGGCTGTGAAGTAAAAAAATTATCATAATCCTTTGCAAGTTCATCATAGGAGGATTCAAGTTCACTTATTGAGACTCCGTCCACTTCTTTCCGCCGCTGTTCAACTTTCTTAAAAGTATCTTGAATGGTGCATCCTTTCATTATTTCCAACCAGGTAATATCTGTTGCGTAAAGGTGAACAAGGACTTCCTTGATGGATGGAAAGACACTTTTTATCGTGTCGCCATAGACTCCGTCCGGTAATTGTTTTAGGTTTTGGAACACTTGCTGATTAGCCCACACGTGGTAATCATACATTTTCCTTGCACGGTTCATTTCCATTTTTTCACTCCTTCAATTGTTACATATCCTTTTCGACATAATTAAAAAAATACCTCTATAAAAAATAACGGTCATCCTGTAAAGAAAATTACTTTTTTGATAAGTGAATAAATTGGTTTTTCACCAAAAAAGAACTGCTGAACGTTCCTCTTAGTTCCCAATACTAATCTTAGTGTCCTTATTCTTTTTGAATAATTAATCCAATAATTTTCTATTGAGATAACTTAAAGTTTAGTAGAGCCTAAATAAAAGAAGAAGTGAGGTAGATACTTTACTATTTTGGAAGAAAGATAAATAATTAAATTCTGTTAGTTTACATAAATGACCTTACCCACTTTGAGGCATTAGTTCAACAATATAAACATTATTTTGATTCGATAAAGTTTTTTAGAAGGGATCTGATAATTTGTCCATGCAATTTCCTCGTTTTATACATACCATGATAAAAGATGCCATCCTACTACAGTTATTATGTTTGATTACCATCACTTTTGCGTTCACCTATGTTAAGGGGTCTATCCACTTTTAATATAATAGTAGAGCCATAGTAGATGAAGGGTTTCTCAAATAGGGAATCAACAGACATGTAGTTTTGATAAAGGTTTTAAAAAATAAAAAAGGAAAAATGGATGGATATGCAACCAATTGTCAATCAGGGATGGAAAGCATAAACAGAGATTAGAAGTGCGGTTAATCATGCGAACAACCTGAAAAGCTGGCAAGGTCAAAGAACATGATATTACAGAAGTTGTGTTAGAGATTGAAAAACACAACCATGAGAATCTAGATCCTGTTAGCGAACTAATTTGTTAGAAAAATAGAACCGACATTAATTCCAATCATCGATGTCAAGCGGTTTTATTCTTCAACTGACGGGGCTGATTTTTGGATTTTAAGAGTGTGAAAATTCGCTTTATTTGAAAGTATTGTTAATAATTATAATAACTCTTATCGAGGGGTGGAAAAAAATGAAAGCAGATGCCGTTTTTGAAGGTGGGGGGGTCAGGGGAATTGCTTTTATTGGAGCGATTCAAGCAATGGAAGAGGAAAAAGTAGAATGGGAAAGACTCGCTGGGACATCAGCAGGAGCAGTAATCGCAGCTCTTTTGGCTAGTGGCTATAAAAGCCATGAAATTAGAGAACGGTATAGTGAAATCAACTACTCAAAGATGCGAGGCAAGACAATTCTAAATCGAATTCCTGTTTTTGGCTCCTTTTTGGAACTTATGGTTCACCTTGGGATTTATAAAAACGACTATTTGGAAACGTGGGTGGATTCTCTTCTTTCAGAAAAAGGGATTAGGACATTCACGGATCTTCCAGATGGAAAGTTGAAGATAATTGCATCTGATGTTTCGAATGGTCAGATGCTTATTTTGCCAGATGATTTGGAACGTTATGGGATGTCTCCTGCTGATTTAAAAGTTTCAACTGCCGTAATGATGAGTGCCTCTCTACCATTTTTCTTCCGTCCGGTTATTTGGAAATCAAAAGACCGGAAAAAATCCTACATTTTAGATGGTGGTTTACTTAGTAACTTCCCAATATGGATTTTCGATACAGACAATCCTCGCTTTCCAACATTCGGATTCCATTTTGTGAAAGATGAAGTTAACATAGATCCGGTTATACCAACGCCAATCCACCTTTTCAAAAATATATTTAAAACGATGCTTCAAGCCCATGATTTACGACATATGAACGAAGAAACGATTGAACGCACGATTCAAATTCCTACTGGCGGCATCAACGCAACGGACTTTGAACTGAATGAGGATGAAATCGACTTTCTCTATAAATCAGGCTATACTTCTGCAAAAGAATTTTTGTCTGAGTGGGATTTTGAACAATATAAGCACAAACGGATGCAAAGAGTAAAAAATAAGTAGGAGAAACATTACCCTATCGTTTCAAAAGGGTGAAAGAGTGGGACAAGGAGCTGTTACAACGGCTCTTTTTCTTATTGAACTAACGATCAATAGTTTAATATGAGGCATAGTTGTCTTGAGCTTAAAAGCAAAAAATGGAAATGCGAAATCATAAAAAATTAACCAGAGATATTATTTTAGAATTTTTTAAATGGATAAACGGAAATAAAAGATTGAAAAAAGAAAACAACGTTGGAAGAAATATATACCATAAATGAATTCCCTTACCAGATTCAGGAGATGGATCAATCGAATAAATCGTTTCCGCTATAAATTATGAAATTCAATGAACAGATCCTAAAAGGAGAAGAGATAGGAGGAACTCAATGTCACTGTGAGGAACGGATGATGAGACAGCCTTTCATACCTCTTTAAAAAATACTGAGAAAAAATATAGTTGTAGTAAATGTGCGAAGGGATGGGATCTCCAAAACAAATGAAAACAGTATTCCGGGTGCTTATCAGGAAGTAGTGGAAGCTCCGTTAACCATCCCAGTTTCCATTAAGATATTGTAATACCAATAGAAAAGTGGATTCAGCAGCGCCAAGCGAACAATTAATGTCCCACTTATCTGGTAAACTACATACTGCTTTATCAGGTACGTCTATGGACGTCCCGCATGTATCAGGAGCGCTTGCTTATATTATAGAAAAGTAATAAAAAACGTCTCTAAGCCTTTCCGGTAGCAAAGCCAGAGATGGAAATGGATCGTGGGCTAAAGTTTGTTATGATTTTACTCTCAAAAAAACGGTCTATCAATTTTTCCCCACTTGGCATAAAACGTTTGCTAGGAATATAATCCTAAAAATAAGAATAAAGATTGACATTCACACATCCTCATAATACGATACTTTACAGAATAAATAGAATTTTCTTTTTATTTTTTTGTCACAAAACAAAAACCGAGTTTTATATTATAAAACAATAACCTCCTTGTATATACATATTCTCCAAGCGTGAACTTTGACTTTTTCTAATTTTGGAAGCGCTGCCAATTACGGCGTTTTATATAACAAGGGGGGATAAGGTATGGAAGCAAGAATGGAAACAAAGCAAGAAAAGCCATTAAATATTGGCCGGAAATTTCGCTGGACCGTCGTCATCTGGTTATTGATTGGGGGAATAATCAACTATCTAGATCGGGCCAACCTCTCCATTGCGGCTCCCGAAATGATGAAGGATCTCGGACTGAGCGTGACCGAAATCGGGTTATTGGGAACCTTTTTTTCTTGGAGTTATGCATTAATGCAGCTTCCTTCCGGCTGGCTGATTGATCGGTTCGGGACCAAAAAGGTGTATACAATTGCGCTTATTTGGTGGAGCGGTGCGACCATTTTAACCGGAGCCGTTCATAAAATGAGTTCATTTATTGCTGCACGGATTTTACTTGGAGTGGGAGAAGCACCGTGTTTTCCGACGATGGCTAAGATCACTTCGTATTGGTTTCCTAAAAAGGAACGAGGCTTGGCAACTGGAATTTGGGATTCTTCGTCCAAATGGGGACCAGCCATTGCACCGCCAATTCTCGTTTTCATCATGGTGACGTTTGGATGGAGAGCGCTGTTTTATATAACGGGTGTGATCGGCATCATCTTCGCGATCGGTTTTGTTATTTTTTATAAAAATCCTGAAAAAAGCCAAAAACTTTCCAAGGAGGAATTTGATTACATTAAGTCGGAAGGTGGTGGAGTGGAGCAAGGTATTCAATCATCAAAAATAAAATGGGGTTCGTTATTTAAATATCGAAGCGTGTGGGGGATGATTCTGGGCTTCTTCTGTACCATTTGGATTTGGAACATTTTCCTTGTCTTCCTTCCCCTTTATTTGTTTGATGTCCATCATGTCTCACTTAAAGAAATGGGTATATATGCTGGTATTCCTTGGCTTGGCGGAATCTTTGGCAATATTTTCGGAGGATATCTTACTAAAAAATGGGTCGACAAAGGAATTACTACACCTATTAAAGCAAAGCGTGCCTTAATTAGTATATGTGCCATCTCGGCCGCTATTGTTGTATGTGCAGTTCCACTTGCCAAAGGGCTCGCTATTACCTTAACATTACTGACCCTTGCCCTTTGTTTTATTTCTGCCATTACAGGCAGCGCGTGGGCACTTGCCGGTGACATTGCTCCTCCTTCCATGGTTGCTTCCGTAGGTGCAATTCAGAATTTTGGCGGTTATTTTGGTGGAGCCTTTTCCCCTGTTGTGGCAGGCATGATAGTGGATGCAACTGGTTCTTACTCTCTTGCCTTTATATCTGGCGGTTTAATCGCCGGATGCGCCGCAATCTGTTATTGGTTTATTGTAAAACATCCTATTCAAGAATAGGGTAATCGAGGAGGACATAAATTGATGCCAAAAGTGTATATAGCAAGACCAGTACCGGCCGAGGTAGAGGCATTTATTTCGAAATATTGTCAGTATGAAAAATGGAAAGGCCCTGAACCAATCACCAGAAGCCAGCTGTTAAAGGAAATTTCCGATGTGGAGGGTCTGCTCATCACAGGAGAAAAAATAAATGATGAATTTCTGGACCATGCTCCATGTCTAAAGGCTGTCAGCAATATCTCGGTAGGCTACAACAACTTTGATCTAGAGGCAATGAAAAAGAGAAGCATAATCGGTACAAATACACCTGATGTACTCAATGAAACCGTGGCTGATTTAGCTTTAGCCTTAATGCTCTCAGCAGCCCGCCGTATTCCGGAACTGGACAAGCTTGTAAAGGATGGCAAGTGGGGAAATAAAGGCGATGAACCCCTCTTTGGCGTTGATGTTCATGGGAAAACATTGGGCATCATCGGTATGGGGAGAATTGGGGAATCTATTGCAAGACGAGGCAAATTCGGTTTTAACATGGAAGTTTTGTATCATAATCGGCGAAGAAAATCCGAAGTGGAGGAAACGCTCAGTACAACCTACTCCTCTTTAGAGCACCTTTTACGGGAATCCGATTTCGTTCTTTTAATGGTCCCTTATACTCCGGAGACGAGGCATCTTATGGGACGGGAGCAATTCGCGCTGATGAAAAAATCTGCGATCTTTATCAATACATCCCGCGGTCAGACGGTGGACGAAAAGGCCCTCATTGAAGCACTGCGAAATAAGGAAATCCTTGCAGCTGGTTTGGATGTATTTGAACAGGAACCCGTATCGCCTGACAATCCGCTTTTAGCCATGCCGAACGTGGTTACCTTGCCGCATATAGGTTCAGCTACTCATCAAACACGATTTGATATGGCCATGCTTGCGGCGAAGAACCTCGTTGCAGCGGTTACTGGAAGGGAGGTAAGCAATGTTGTCCCTGAATTGAAAGGACTTCAGTCACAAAAATAGTAAAAATTATTAACACAGCGGAAATATTAGGTTGGCCATGACAAATTAAAAGAATCGTTGATATTTAAAACTCACACCATTCATAAATTTAGATGAGATAGATAGTTTTTTATTAAATGCAGGACATAAAAGAAAAATTCGTTAAAAAGGCATCCATTCAATTTGGATGCCTTTTTAATGGGGAGAAAGTATGTGTTCAAAATGACCCTAAACAATTTGTTCTACGGCACAATTCCAACCAACAAAATAAGACGTAGAAGACTTGACTAGGAAGCATTAGGTTAGAAGGGATGATCATTCATTAGATATATTACAGAAAGAATAGTCCACGGGTCCAAGAAAAGAATACGAGGTGGTTAAGAAGAGGAATATGCTGCATGAACTGCATAGTGACTATTAAAAATAATTCTAAAATAACTCCATGTGTGCAGTTGTAATGATCCCAAGAAGTATTAGTAGAATTAGACATATTTTAAATCATTTGGTTCTTTTTCTTTTCCTAAGTAAATTCAATAGTTTATCTAGTTCCTGGCTTTTATATAATGTTGTTGGGGCTGTAAAACCATATATCATTCCTATAGTTATTAATTCTTTCCTCAATATCTCAATTTTTTCATTTAATTCTTCCATACTCTCCAATGCAGAATCCCTCAAGTACTTTCATTTTTTATTATGAAACCATTATTACATAAATTAGGATGTTTTTAAATAAAAAGTGAGTGAATACTCATAAAATATTTGGACATTCATTAGTCCGATTTTGTATCTTGCTTTTATTCTACTTTCCCGCAGACTTCATTAGGCTTACATAAACAGATGAAATACTATAAGTTTATAAAAAATTTTTCATTGTTAAAATAGCCCATGGAAGTTATTTGTAACGATTAAATAAATGATTCATGAAGAGAACTAGGGCGAAAGACTGTCGTTGTATGTTAAAGTTTGTAGGTCTATGTAAATGTATGAGTGAATTAAAACTCTTTTTGTGTTCAATAGGGACCATTAGTCCTGACTGAAAATTCCTAATTGGAAATTTATTGATTTACATTTCTTCATACACCTTTAAAAATGCCCTTCTATACTTGAACCAGATTCAAATAATAGGAGGGAAAGATCAATGAATAATGAAAGAGCAATGGATGATTTAATTAAGAATTGGAGCGAATTAGGTAAGAATATGGACCGCCGAAACTTTATCCAGGGAGCAAGTAAGCTTGCCGGACTTTCATTAGGTCTTGCCCTTGCCCAATCAATGGGCGGGATTGAAGTGAATGCTGCCCCGAAATTCAGTGATTATCCATTTACTCTCGGAGTAGCTTCAGGTGATCCGCTATCGGACAGTGTAGTTTTATGGACAAGGTTGGCACCTGATCCGTTGAATGGCGGAGGAATGCCAAAAGAAGCCATTTCCGTTAAATGGGAAGTGGCAAAGGATGAGAATTTCAGAAAGATTGTCCAGCAAGGCAAGGAAATAGCCAGGCCGGAACTTGGCCACTCCGTTCATGTGGAAGTAAGCGGGTTAAAACCTGATAAGGTCTATTTTTACCGGTTTAAAAGCGGAGGGGAAGTAAGTCAGACTGGGAAAACGAAAACACTTCCGCCAATAGGTTCAAGTGTATCTAGCTTGTCATTCGCGTTTGTTTCATGCCAGCAATTTGAGCATGGTTATTATACGGCCTATAAACATTTGGCAAAAGAAGATCTGGATATTGTCTTTCACCTTGGCGATTACATATATGAATATGGCCCAAATGAATATGTTTCTTCTTCAGGTAATGTCCGTGTACATAGTGGTCCGGAGATCATCACGCTTGAGGATTATCGAAATAGGTACGCACAATACCGCTCCGATACCCATTTAAAAGCGGCACACGCAGCTTTCCCATGGGTCGTGACTTGGGATGATCATGAAGTTGAAAACAATTATGCAAATGTCATTCCGGAAAAAGGACAATCGGTAGAAGCATTCATCAAGAGAAGGGCCGCCGCCTATCAAGCTTACTATGAGCATATGCCCCTTCGTAAATCATCTTTGCCTAAGGGAGCGGATATGCGGTTATACAGAAATTTCACATATGGCGATCTGGCCTCTTTCTTTGTATTGGATTCCCGTCAATACCGGGATGATCAGGCAAACGGCGATGGAAGTTCCCCGCAAACGCCTGAGTCACTTGATCCGAAAAGGACATTGCTAGGTCCAGAGCAGGAACAGTGGCTAACTGACAATCTATCAAAATCAAATACAAAGTGGAACGTTTTGCCTCAGCAGATTTTCTTTGCACAAAGGAATTATGGAACACCAACCGCTCCCAAATTCAGCATGGATTCCTGGGATGGCTACCCGGCTGCACGCGATCGTTTAATTGATGTAATCAAAAGAAACAACCTGGAAAATCTGGTCGTGTTGACCGGTGATGTACATGCAAGCTGGGCAGCCAATTTAAAGGCGGATTTCGATGATCCAAATTCAAAGATTTTCGGTGTGGAGTTTGTCGGAACTTCCATCACATCTGGTGGAAATGGAGCGGATAAGCGTGCGGATACTGATAAAATACTAAGTCAGAATCCACATATAAAGTTCTTTAATGATTACCGGGGATATGTCCGATGCAAAGTAACCCCAGAACAATGGAAGGCTGACTACCGTGTAGTCCCATTCGTGACAGAACCAGGTGCAGACATATCGACAAGAGCATCCTTTGTTTTTGATAAGGATCAAACAGGGCTGCGAAAGGTTGCATCAGCAGCGGTTATGGAAGGTGTACAAAAAACGAACGAAGTCGAGGAAGATCGGACACGGGCCCATAATCGCGCACATGAAAAACAAAGTATGAAAAAGCAGGGGAAAGTGACTAATTGATAGGGAACGATAATGATACTTGACAAGAATAAAGCGAAGAAAAATGAGAAAATCAGAGGAGTGAATAAGAATGCTTTCAAATATAGGAATACCCGGTTTGGTGATTGTCCTCGTGATTGCACTGATTATTTTTGGACCGTCCAAGCTGCCGGAAATAGGCCGTGCATTTGGCCGGACTTTATCCGAATTCAAAAGTGCAACCAAAGGTTTGGTGAATGATTCAGATAAAGAGGAAGAAAATGAGAATAAAGCTGCGTTAAGAGCTGTTAAAAAAGAGGGATGAATTTAATGGGATAGAGCGGGCGGAAAGACTCGCCTGCTTCTTTTCATGAGAAGGGTTCGAGGGAGAATGCTATTTTGCAATAGTGCAAGTGAAATGTCTAAAAAGGAGGAGTGAAGGTGGAAAGTAAGGATTTACACGTTATTGAACATATGGAGGAGCTCCGAGGCAGAATCATTAAAACACTGATAGGTTTTTTGGCTTTTTTCATAGTGAGTTTCATATTCGTACAGGATATTTATGATTTGCTCATTAAGGATTTGGAAGGAAAGCTTGCCGTGCTCGGACCAAGTGAAATCCTATGGGTATACATGATTATCGCTGCGGTTTGTGCAATAGCTGCGACGATTCCGCTAGCAGCCTATCAGTTATGGCGCTTTGTGGCTCCAGCGCTGAAACCGGAAGAGAGAAGAGTTACATTTCGGTTCATACCCGGGCTCTTCATTCTATTCATCACCGGTATCTCATTTGGATATTTTGTGTTGTTTCCAATAGTGCTGGGTTTTCTCACTTCCCTATCGGCCGGGCAGTTCGAGATGATGTTCACAGCGGAAAAGTATTTTCGGTTCATGATTAATTTGATCTTACCTTTCGGGATTTTATTCGAAATGCCGCTTGTGGTCATGTTCCTGACCAGATTAGGAATCATCAATCCAACAGTGTTGAAAAAGTCTCGTAAGATTTCTTATTTCGTCCTGGTCATCATCTCGATCCTGATTACGCCTCCAGATATCATTTCGGACATTTTGGTTATCGTCCCTCTGCTTGTGCTATATGAAGTGAGTGTACAGCTATCCAATATGGTTTATCGAAAAAGGCTGATGAAAGATGAGTCAGCTTTACCAGTAACATGAAATGGTTAATTGACAACTTATCGAAAAAACATTTCTTGGGAAATAGTTAATGGAACACTAAAAAGTTGAGGGGCATACCCCTCAACTTTTTTATTGCGGAATAATAATTGATGGGACTAATTAGGGGGATATACATTTACCTGCATACCTAAACAGTTTTTTTATCTTTTTGTCAGGTTGTTTAATGTCGGACTAAGTCTATTGAAGCGAGATTATAAATAGCCTTCTCCTAGTATAACCCATTGGAAATTTAAATCATTTATTGGAATGTCTTATTCATTCAGGTAAACTCAAAGGCTTCTGAACAGCGTTAAGTTGTACAAAAAAATAGTAAAAATGAACATCTTCAAGTTTTAAGGGGGATGTTTTATTTTATTTATTAGAAGGAGAGAGGATTCTGGTTAGCGAATTATTGTAATCACTTGAACCAAAATATGCATACTTCATAAAATCATTCAAAGTATCGAACGGGAAAAGGTTCGAATAAATAGTTGTAAGAGATGAATGTGTATCTTATGGTTCAAGTATAAATATATATTTAGGGGGGGAAAGCATCATCAAAATATCGAACGGGATGGTGAGAAGTTTATGAAGGATATAGTGAAAATTATCGCAGGAAACATTTCCATGACCTTTGCCTATGCTTATTTAATCGTTCCCAATGAAATTATTAACGGCGGGGTAACTAGCTCGGCATTATTATTGAATGCATTATCGGGTTATAACATTGCCATGCTAGCCAATTTCGTAACAGGATTACTGTTAATCATTTGTTTAGTTTTTCTAGGGAAAGAATACTTTATTAAATCGATCGTAAGTTCGCTTAGCTATATGGTTTTTTTCAATTTTTTTTATTCATGGAAGATTAATTTCGATATAAATATCGGTTTAGTGATTATCATTTCGTCGATTTTGATAGCGATAGGATATTATTTATGTATAACAGCAAATGCCTCCACTGTTGGCTTTGACGTGATTGCCTTAATTTTACATCATAAAAATGAAAGATTAGATATTGCAGCGACAATAAGGGTTATTAATCTTATCGTACTGATATTGGGCCTTCTTGTTTACGGTTATACATCGATTGTTAAGGGAATTGCGTTTACATTGCTTTTTTCATACCTTCTAAAGAAAATGCTGGATAGGAAGCAGAATACCGTAAAATTAGCAACGGAAAGTGTGTTAGACGAATCCTCCAAGGTGAAAGAAGTAAAATGAAAAATATTTGAGGTTTGCAGTATTAATGGGCACCTTTTTTATTTGAAAATTTTCATTTTGTTATCTAAATATTCTGATTTTTAAATTGACTTTAAAAAAATCAGAGTGTATTATACACATAGTAAGTGGTACTAACATCATGACGTAGTGATGTTAGATCCGCTTCGGATTTCAAAATAGCCTTAAGGAAGGGGGAATAGTGATATAGAATCTTAAGTTCATAGCGTCATCTCCTGTGTTGTTTTTAAAATGCCATGTTTCCTAGTTCCCACTATCTTTGTGAAAGTGTAAAGGACAGGCAGTTGAAAAAGCCTTGTTTTTACATGCAAGTAGCGATTATTTTAGTTGATTCCCCAAAATATTGAAAGTTGGTGGAGGGTATGAAACATCAACAGGAAGAACTGAAACCAGGTCTGAAACAAAGACATTTAACGATGATATCCTTAAGTGGTGTCATAGGCGCTGGTTTGTTCGTAGGAAGCGGTATCATTATTGGTCAAACGGGCCCCGGGGCGATATTATCATATGTTTTGGCAGGCTTGATCGTTGTTCTAGTCATGAGGATGCTTGGGGAAATGGCCACTGTGAATCCCAATACTGGATCTTTTGCCGTATATGCAAGAGAGGGGATTGGTGAATGGGCCGGTTTTACAACAGGTTGGTTATATTGGTTCTTTTGGGTTATCGTCATTGCTTTGGAAGCAACAGCGGGAGCTGCAATCATACACAGCTGGCTTCCTTCCGTTCCCGTTTGGGTCATAAGTCTATCTTTGATTATCCTATTGAAACTGACGAATATTTTTTCTGTAAAATCGTTTGGTGAGTTCGAATACTGGTTTTCAATCATTAAAATAATCAGTATCATCCTATTTTTGTGCCTGGGTGTGGCAGTGATATTAGGGTTTATCCCAACGATAAAACCACCTGGCGCCTCCAATCTTCTGAATTTTGGCGGTTTTATTCCGAACGGGATAAGTTCTGTTCTTGTTGGCGTCGCGATTGTTTTTCATGCATTTGTTGGAGTGGAGATTCCAGCGATTGCCGCGGGTGAGACGAGTGATCCGGTTAAGTCAGTTAGAAGTGCATTGAATAGTGTGGTATGGCGAATCCTGATTTTCTATATTGGGTCCATCGCCATTCTAGTGACGCTATTACCTTGGAATTCGGCTTCTTTGCTGAAAAGTCCATTTGTTGCCGTACTTGAAATGATGGGAATCCCTTCTGCTGCCCTGATCATGAATATAGTGATTCTCATTGCATTGCTTTCCTGTTTGAATTCGGGGTTATATACGAGTTCACGCATGTTATTTTCACTTGCACAAAAGGGTGATGCTCCAAAGTTATTTTCAAAAGTGAGCAAGAACGGTGTCCCTATATTTGCTGTAGTCGGCTCTACATTATTTGCCTTTATCAGCACCATTTTCAGTTATGTCTCACCTGATAAAATCTTTTTCTTTTTAGTGAATTCCTCGGGTGGAGTCGGAATTCTTGTTTATCTGGCCATTGCGGTTTCCCATCTCAGATTAAGGAAGAGAATGGAGAAAGAAAATCCCGGAATTTTCAAGATCAAAATGTGGTTATTCCCTTATTTGACTTATGTAACCATACTATCCATGATTTCCGTTTTGGTATTAATGGCATTTATCGATTCGCAGCGTCCACAGTTCATCTTTACCATGCTATTTAGCTTGATCGTTATCTGTTCATTCTTTTTCCTTCGGCGCAAAAAAGCGAAGTATATGGAGAATGAATTAAATATTGTTCCTGGTTCCCCTAATTCTGAAAAATTATAGCTTTTACTCTATACCATTTTAAGGAAATGCTTCGTTTACTTCTATGGAACTCCTCAGACAAAATTCTTCAATCACAAATCAGCTAGAATATGATTCCCATAGAAAAAGAGAGTTGTGCCAACAGGTGCTTGGTGCCATCTGTCTTTTAAATCATGAAGGAGGGATTATGTTGAATGGTTTCCGTGTAATGGCTAGTGCGGTTATCCTTGGAGCCATATTGCTGTCAGGCTGCAACAATTCAAGTGAACCGGACGAGGCTCAACAGGAAAAAAGTCCAGTATTGAATGAAAATCCGGATGCAAATACGGTTGATACCCAAAATGCAGAGGTTATTAAAAAAGGTGTCGGCGATGTGATTCAATCCATAAAAGGATTGGAATCAGAAATAAGTACGGAGGCGGATCCGGAGAAAATTCAAGAAATGGGAAAAGAGATCAGTTCTACATGGGATTCGATAGAAAAGCAAGTAGAAGATGAATACCCCGATTGGTATGAAAGGATTGAGAAAAACCTTTACCCATTAATTGGGGAGTCAGGTAATCCGGATAAGGATCTTGAAAAAATAAATCGACTCTCTGAAGCTGCCAAAGAAGATTTACAGCTATTTTTGGGAGAAGTGAAATGAATTCTCTTTATACCCGGGTAGTAGTGGATTTATGGGTATTAACAGGTTTAGCAGGTTTGGTGATTTTAAAGGAGGTAAGGATGAGGAGGGGAACTTAGATTGGAAAGTGCAAAGGAATGCAAAGAGGTTCAGGCAGTGATCTTTGATTGGGCAGGAACGACGGTGGATTATGGTTGTATTGCGCCGGTCCAAGCATTTGTCGAGATATTCAGGATAAGGGGCATAGATATTACCATTAAGGAAGCAAGGGAACCTATGGGTTTATTGAAGATGGATCATATAATGGAACTCCTGAAAATGAAACGAATCTCCAATTTATGGATTGCTAAATTCGGGAAAGAACCGGACGAAAGAGATCTAAAATCATTGTATATGGACTTTGAGGCTTTGCTTTTTAAAGTTCTCAAGGAAAACGCCAAGCCAATACCAGGCGTAATTGAATTAGTCAGCCGTTTAAGGCAGCAAGGAATAAAAATCGGTTCGACGACAGGGTATACTCGTGAAATGATTGATGTTGTTAAACAAGAGGCGGAAAAATGGGGCTATCAACCAGATTCCATCGTTGCGTCTAACGAAGTGCCTGCAGGAAGGCCTGCCCCTTGGATGTGCTTTAAGATGGCGATGAATCTCCAAGTGTATCCACTCAGCAAAATCGTTAAAGTCGGCGATACGATCAGTGACATCAAAGAAGGCATTTCTGCGGGAATGTGGACTGTTGCCGTATTGAAAGGCGGCAGTGAAATCGGCCTTTCAGAAGCGGAAATCAACGAAATGGACCCATACGATCTGCAAAAACGGATGAAACATGCAGAAAATCGTTTTTGGAATGCAGGAGCCGATTTCGTAGTTGATGAAATAGGTGATTTATTGGAGATCATCGATAGGATCAACTACAGATTGACAGAAAAAAAGGATATATTTATTGGTTAAAAAGATTCTTATACATGAGTTAGTGACTATGACGGTTAGAGATTTTAAATAAATTCAAAATATTCAATTTATTTATTGACTGTTTCATCCAATGGTAGTATTATACATCTTATAACTGGTACGGACGTCGCAACGTCATTATCAGAAATAACTATAATTAAGGAGAATGTGCTATGGTCGAAACAAAAATGTTAAGAGGAACGAAAGTTAAAATGACACCAAGTGAAGCCATCGTTGAGACATTAGTGGCCGAGGGAGTTAAACATATCTCGGGAATTCTGGGATCTGCTTTCATGGATATGCTTGATTTATTACCAACTGCAGGCATCCGGTTCATTGGTGTCCGCCATGAACAAAGTGCAGCACATATGGAAGATGCCTATTGTCGTGTTTCTGGTGTTGCAGGAGTTGTCATCGGGCAAAACGGACCTGGAATGACGAATATGGTCACCTCTGTTGCAGCGGCCAATCAAGCTCATACTCCAATGGTTGTCATATCACCTTCTGCTGGTACACCAACGGTTGGGTGGGATGGATTCCAAGAATGTGATCAGGTTTCCATCTTCAAGGCCATCACTAAGGAAACAGTTAGAGTGACACACCCAGGCCGGGTCGCTGATTGCCTTAGGACAGCATTTCGAATTGCCTATGCCGAGAGAGGACCGGTTTTATTCGATATCCCCCGTGATTACTTCTATGGTGAAGTGGAAGATCAAATACTTCAACCACATCAATATCGCGTAGATGAACGGGGCTGCGGATCTTCTGCATCTTTGGATAGAGCGGCAGAAATTTTAGCTGAGGCTGAGTATCCTGTCATTATTTCCGGTAGGGGAACGGTCGATTCAGATGGCATCGAGGAAATTAAGAATATTGCAGAATATTTAACAGCTCCGGTAGCTGTCTCCTATATGCATAATGATGCCTTTCCTGCTGATCATCCATTGTCAGTAGGTCCAATCGGTTACATGGGTTCAAAGGCAGCCATGAATACACTAAAGAAAGCAGACGTCATATTGGCGGTCGGTACAAGATTATCGGTTTTTGGAACGTTACCATGCTATGACATTGATTATTTCCCTAAAGATGCACAAATCATCCAAATAGATATTAATCCAAGGCAAATAGCGAGGACACACCCTGTGGAAGTTGGGATCATCGGAGATGCCCGTGAAGCGAGCCATGAAATCTTGAAACGGTTGAAGGCTAGTAAACCTTACCTAAAACAAGAAAAAAAGCGGATGGTCGAAGTAACGAATGAAAAACAAAAATGGGAAGAAGAATTGGTGAAACTTGCGATGATCGATGGAACCCCGATCAATCCGCGTCGGGCCCTTTTGGAATTGACTAAAGTGTTGCCTGAAAATGCCATCGTTACTACAGATATCGGTAATGTATCGTCAACTGCAAACGCTTACTTAAAATTCAATCAGAGCCGCAGGCATATCGCTGCGCTTACATTCGGGAACACGGGATTTGCTTACCCATCTGCACTTGGTGCCAAGTTAGCTGAACCGAACACGCCTGTTTTAGCCATTGTTGGAGATGGAGCGTGGGGCATGAGCTTACATGAAGTGAGTACGGCCGTTGAAGAAAACATACCGGTCATAGCATGTGTGTTCAATAATAATGCATGGTGTGCAGAGAAAAAGAATCAGGTCGATTTTTATAATAATCGTTTTGTAGGGGCGGATATCCAAAATCCTGATTTCGCGGAAGTTGCCCGATCAATGGGTGCTGTTGGTATTAGAGTGGAAAAACCCGAGGAGTTAGGCGCTGTCATTGAAGAAGCAATTAAATCAAACAAACCGACTGTCATTGATATACAAGTGGATGGAACACAATTAGCTCCTCCATTTAGAAAAGATGCATTAAAAATGCCTACTAGATTATTAGAAAAATATTCTCATTTAGATCATAAAAACTGGGATAAATAATGGTGTGAAAAGGTGATATGACAGGTGCGATGATTTGATGATCTATTTTAGTCATCGCACCATCACCAATGCTCTATAAAGGTCTGTAACCGCATGGGAACTTAACTTAATTGCGTTCAATGAATAATAAGGGGGTTTCAATTGTGAAGGTGGAAACTGAAATGAAAGACCTTGTTCAAATGGATAAAGACCATTTATGGCATGCGATGCATCGCTATAATGAGAAGGATGCTCCCATGATGGCTACAGAAGGATCCGGCTCATGGTTCACAGATACTAAAGGTGATAAATATCTAGATGGGGTTTCCGGTTTATGGTGCTTGAACCTGGGTCACGGGCGAAAAGAGATTGCGCAGGCAGCCTATGAACAAATGATTAACTTATCTTATTTCCCTTTAACGTTAAGCCATAAGCCGGCAATCGAATTATCTGCAAAAATAAGTGAACATTTAAAGGGATCCTATACATCGTTTTTTACGAACAGCGGCTCTGAGGCGAATGAGACAGCTTTTAAAATAGCCAGGCAATATCATTCCCAAAATGGCAATCAGGGTAAATACAAATTCATCTCTAGGTACAGAGCTTATCATGGCAATACTTTTGGCGCGCTAAGCGCAACCGCACAGGCAAATCGGAGAGTGAAATATGATCCTGCGGTTCCAGGTTTCCTGCATGTGCCACCACCGTACAGTTATCGGAGTCCGTTTGGGGAAAACGTTGAAAACTCCGATTTGCTTGCAGCTGAATATATCGATCAGGTCATTAACTTTGAAGGGGCTGAAACGGTAGCTGGTGTTATTCTTGAACCATTCATCTCTGGTGGCGGGGTCCTTATTCCTTCGAAAGAATACTTAACGAGGGTTTCGGAAATCTGTAAGAAACATGATGTTCTATTAATTGTGGATGAAGTGGTTTCAGGTTTCGGAAGAACCGGAAAAATGTTTGGGTTCATGCACTCCGAAGTGGTTCAACCGGATATTGTTACCATGGCAAAGGGTTTGACCAGCGGTTATCTTCCCCTTGGAGCAACGGCAGTGAATTCCAGGATTTATGAGAAATTCAAAGAGAACGGAAATCTAAATCATTTTAGGCATGTGTCAACATATGGAGGCCACCCTGCATCTTGCGCAGTTGCGTTAAAGAACATTGAAATCTTGGAAGATGAAAAAATCGTTCAACGTGTATCTGAACTTAGTGAATCGACACTAAGTGAGCTCTTTGAATTGACAGCCCTAGATAAAGTAGGGGAAGTTCGGGGAGTAGGGTTTTTATATGGCATTGAATTAGTGGAAGACAAAAAGACAAAAACGCCTGTTTCCGATGAATTCATGGGTAAAATAATCGGTGCTTGCAAGGAAAAGGGTCTTATCATCGGCCGTAATGGAGATACAGTTCCTGGATATGGAAATGTATTGATCATTGCACCGCCTTTATCATCGACCGTTGAAGATCTACGCTTTGTCATAGAAACGGTTAAATCCGTATTATATGAATTATGCTAACCAAAATAGTTGATTGAGCTTTAGGGGCTATATATAGACGAAAAATGAAGATGGGCAGGATTTGTCTAACCGTTATGACATCCATGTCCATTTTTTCATGGATGGTCTAGCAGTGGGAAAACTGGAGAATCCGAAGTAGGAGGAAATATGCAATCAAAACATAGGTTATTGGTAGTTCTTGCACATCCCGATGATGAGTCATTCCTGTGTGGCGGAACCATTGCCAAAATGTCTGAGCGAGGTGTTCATATTACATTACTTTGTGCGACAAAAGGCGAAATGGGCAGGCGCATGGGAAATCCCATTCTTACAACAAGGGAGGCATTGCCTGAACTAAGGGTAGAGGAGTTAAAAAGAGCTTGTGAAGAATTGGGGATAAACGACCTGCGATTTTTAAACGTAAGGGATAAAACGATTGAATTTGAAAGCTTGGATTTATTGGCGGAGAGAATCGTAAAGGTGATTCGTGAAGTACAACCGGATGCACTAGTAACATTCCACGAGAAATATGGGGGGCATCCAGACCATTGTGCGATTGGCCGTGCTGCCGAATTTGCTTTTCTAAAATCCGGTGATTCCAATTTTAATCCAGATCCAGTATTTCCAGCTTTTAAGGTTCATAGTCTGTACTTTGTCCTTTGGCATGTTTTTTATGATGAATGGATAAAGGAAAACGGGCTGAGCAGTATCACAAGAGTGAATATAAAAGGGACTCTACAGAAAAAGATTCGTGCCTTAAGGTCCCATCGTTCCCAGACCCTAGCAGTTCCTGAATTGTGGGGGAATCAAAATCCAAGCTTGCCTTTTTTAAAGAAATCCGAGTGTTTTATCAAAGGGAATTCACCTACTAATATAGAAGAAACCGATTTTTTTCAAATGATTGAAAGGTTGGGATGATTCGTAATTTGGGCTTTAGTTTATCTGGAAAGGGGGAAGGAATATATGGAATTAGAAAAATATGAGCCACTGGAAGAAACACCACAAGAGCAGCAAAAATTGCTTCAAAACAGGGTGGTTTTATGGCTGAGCGGTATCGCTTTCACCTTTTTTATTGCTCTCTTAGGCTTGGGGCTGTCCAAGATTGCAGGATTCAATCGAATCGGTCCACTTGCTTGCTCAATCATCATTGCCGTGATATATCGTCAAATTGCGGGATATCCTGAAAAGTTCCGGACGGGAATAGAATTTTCCGCAAAAAAACTTTTGCGTTTTGCCATTATTTTATACGGGTTGAAATTAAATATCGATGTGATTTTCAATCAGGGTCTGCCATTGTTGGTACGTGACATAGGAACAGTGACTTTTGCTATAGTCGTGATGGTCTTGATTGCAAAGTGGTTTAAGGCAGATGCCTCCATTTCCCTACTTCTTGCTGTAGGAACCGGGATATGCGGTGCAGCAGCCATCGCGGCAATATCTCCAATCGTGAAAGCGAAGGAAGAAGATACAGCCATAGGCGTCGGGATAATCGCGTTAATGGGAACACTTTTCTCCATTGTTTATACACTTTTACGTCCGATCCTTCCGCTATCTGCTTTGGATTATGGAATTTGGTCCGGGATCAGTCTTCATGAAATCGCCCATGTTGCCTTGGCGGGAGCACCGGCTGGTGAAGATGCGCTAGCGATTGCGCTTCTTGCAAAATTGGGCCGTGTCTTTTTACTTATCCCATTATGTTTCATTTTTATGTATTGGATGAAAAAACGCACATCCGGGAAAATGGGCCAAGATGCCAAAATTGATTTTCCATGGTTCCTCGTTGGTTTTATAATCATGAGTTTAATAGGAAGTTATGTGTTTGGAACGTATATCACGGTGTCTCCTCTCGTAATGGATGGTATTTCCAAAACGACTACATTTATATTGACAATGGCCATGATCGGTCTTGGACTGAATGTTAGCCTGCAGGCACTGCGGACAAAAGCAATGCGTCCTCTTTTAGCCATGACCATTACCTCTTTGCTGCTTTCGATAATCTCGTACTTTATCGTTTAATAGATAAACTTTTCTATTTTTGCCCATTAAATATGCCTGAAACGTGATGAAGGTTGCATATAGGATAAGCCCTGAATACATAGATCTATTCAGGTTTTTTTTCATCTGAAGATACGTTTTATTGGAAAAGGAGGAGTGGAAAATCGGGAAAATCCTAATTTAAGGAAAGAATAGACCGCTGGCGTGTTTGAATATTATAACTATTTGGTTTACAATATAAGAACTGATACGAACATTACGATGTCTTTTTCTGTTTGGAGGAAATTTTATGGAGTTAGACTTTAAAAATCCAATCCCTTTACATGCTCAATTGAAAACCATATTGGAAAATCAGATTTTGGAAGGTTATTATAAAGATAAAATCCCGAGTGAAAGGGAACTCATGGATATGTATTCTGTCAGCAGGAGCACTGTACGGGAAGCCGTATCCATCCTGGTTCGTGAGGGAATATTGGAAAAAAGGCATGGGAAGGGAACGTTCGTTTCCCTTAAACCTGTACAAGAATGGCTTAAGATGATAAGTTTTACGGAAACCACTAAAAGCATGGGGATTGAACTACTAGATCATGGCCGTGTAATGACACCTGAAAATATAGCTGATGCAAATGGGTTTGATGACGAATCTTACCATATTAAAAGGCTGCGGTTGCAGGGGGATGTCCCAATAGCCATAGAATTGCATTATTATTCTTTGGACCTAGGAAAAAAATTGACGAAATTCGATTTAAGTACAACCGTATTGTATGATGCACTCGAAGGTGATCTAAACATTGACTTTTGTGAAGCGGAACAAATCATAACCTGTGGCTTTCCAACAAAAGAAGATGCAGAACATTTAGGTATAGCCGAAACGCTGTGCTTGCTGATTACAGAACGAATGATTTTTGATTCTGAGGGTAACTTAGTAGAATATTATAAAGGGTTATTCCGATCGGATATGTACTCATTTGCAATGAAAATGTCTCGGAAGAATTGATAATGCACATAAAATGACCTAAGCCCCTTCCAAGAGAGTTGAAAGGCTTAGGTCATTTTCAAGTCTACCAGTATATACAATATACGATATATGCTGCCATTGTTATGATCAAAAGCATTCATTATGGAAAATTTTTCTAGATTCATAAGAAAGTATCCCTATACTGAGATAGTTTTTTAGATCGTAAAAATCATGCACGCTCTTTTTTAGACCTGTTCATTACATGCCTTACTTCAAGATCTGGAATATCAATGTATGTCCACCGTTTTCAGCCGTTTGGTTTTGGTGGGCTTGCCATCCTCCAATTTAGCTGAAATAAGCCCAAGTGCCACTCCAAGCAGCGCACCTGCCCCCACTTCCACAGGCTGATGTCCGAGGAGTTCATTCAGTTCTTTCTCACGCTCCACATACTTAAAGCTCGGAAACTCTCCAGAAAATTTCGCCATATTATCTTCAAGATCATTCACAAGCTTAGCAATTTCGCCTGTATGGCGCCGAATCCCCTGAGCATCATACATCACAATCACGCCAAACACTGTCGCAAGCGATGTTTCCGTATGCAGCCAGCCCTTATTCGCTGCCACATAGGATGCCAGTGCGGCCACACCTGCAGAGTGCGAACTAGGCATGCCGCCTGTTGTGAAAGCCTGCTTCAAGTCCCACTTTCCCGTCAGCTTATTATGCGTTAAAATTTTCAGTCCCTGTGCAATGCCGATCGCCGACAGCGCTGTTAAAATTCCCCGATTCATCTTTTCCATGAGCAACTCCTCCACTCCAGACCAGTCCAACCCAATCCGGGAATTTATCTTCATTCTTTTGATACCCAAAAAATAATTTTTATATGCGGATGTTCCATGATTATCGGCATTTATTAAAAGTCTACTTTTGTTAAGTTTCATGTATATAATGGCTCTTTTTTCAGTGTCCGTGTTCGATTATTTCATAATAATATTTATAGGATGGGTACCTTAAGGAAAATATATAACGGAAGATTATTAACATGGTGTTAAGGGTGGCAATGGAATGAACAAGATCAAGGATATAAATCCGGAAGAGTTAAAAAAGATCATGAAGGTAACCGAGCGAATGTCTTTTACAAAAAACTTCAGGTCCGCCACGGCTGAAGAATGGTTTGTTTTCATTCCAGGCTTTAATGATCCAGTTACTGAAGGAGCTGCTGGAAAGGCTATAGTGCACTACAATCTATATGGAAATAAAGATATGTTCATTAACACGACAGTAATTCTGGATGACCCTGTTCTATTTGAGGAAGAAAATTTTCAGCTTGTTTACTCAATTTGTGATGAACTTATAAATCGTCTAGTAGGATACGCTGATACTTTACTGTCAGTACACGCAGGTTCAAATTCTTATAATGCTGAATACAAACGATAATGTTCGTAAAAGAACAAGGAGGAAAAACAGTGCATCATAATCTGGTTCAGTCAATAATCGAACAATCAGTCAAGCTTACAAGTGAAGCAGATTGGGATAAACTCATTCACCAAGTTAAAAATTCAAAATTTGTTTTGCTGGGAGAGGCATCCCATGGAACATCCGAGTTTTACACGGCCCGAGTTGAAATAACAAAAAAACTGATTCAAGAAAAAGGGTTCACCTTTGTAGCCGTTGAAGGAGATTGGCCCGCATGCCAGGCAATTAATAGGTATGTTAAAGGCTATGACCAAGTAGCTAAATCCGCAAAGGATGTTCTTAAAATTTTTGATCGCTGGCCGACCTGGATGTGGGCAAACGAGGAAATGATAGAACTGATTGAATGGATGAAAGAATACAATGAGTCTGGACAAAATCAAATAAAAGTTGGATTTTATGGGATAGATATCTACAGTCTTTGGGAATCCATGGATGAAGTGATCCATTACTTAAAACAAATTGATTCACCTGACCTCGAGGCTGCAAGACAGGCGTTCACATGTTTTGAGCCATTCAATCGGAATAATGAAGAGTACGCAGTTTCCGCAGGCATTTTTTCAGAAGACTGTATAGAGGAAGTAGCCAAATTACTGACAACCATTCAACGGAA
This sequence comes from Bacillus sp. B4EP4a, assembly GCF_006680105.1. Taxonomy (NCBI): domain Bacteria; kingdom Bacillati; phylum Bacillota; class Bacilli; order Caryophanales; family Bacillaceae; genus Bacillus; species Bacillus sp. B4EP4a. The sequence goes on along the minus strand of NZ_VHIK01000018.1, from coordinate 65,079 downwards.
AAAAGAAAAATACCCCCATCATGAAGAATTGAATTTGAACCTTCAAGTGAATGCATTAGTAGCGTATAATGCAGAAAATTATTACAGGACGATGGTGGTTCATGATGATAAATCATGGAATATTCGAGATATGCATATGGTGGATGCACTAAATGAAATTATGGATTTTTACGGTTCAAAAGGCAAGGCGATTGTATGGGAACATAATACCCATGTTGGCGATGCCAGCGCTACTGATATGAGAGATTCCGGGATGATTAACGTAGGGCAGGTCATTCGTGAACAAAACCCAGCTGAAGATGTATTTATCACAGGTTTCGGAACCTACACGGGAACTGTCATTGCAGCAGATGAGTGGGGCATGGATCTTGAAATAAAAACAGTACCCCCTGCAATTAATGGAAGTTGGGAGGAGGCTATGCACCTTTCGGGGGCATATGATAAGTTGCTCATTTTCACTGATGAAAATCGGCAGCTATTCCAAGATAGGCTTGGACATCGGGCGATTGGGGTTGTATACAGACCGGAATATGAACAATATGGAAACTATGTACCTTCTGTAATGTCAGATAGATATGATGCTTTTATTTACATTGATGAAACACAGGCACTTCACCCGCTTGTTCATGAAACAGCACCCGTTGTGTAATAAATTTCAAGCCCTTAATAACATTTCATGTTATTAAGGGCTTGTTCGTGCTTATTCCTATTGCCCGTTTTTGGTGTTTAAAAAATTGTCCTCGCCAAAATGAAAAATATCACTGTCCCAAAGACTGTGAAAGCCGCAGAACTGGCGATAACACAATTAGGGGACTGGGAAAAATTGGTCTGACTGCAGAAAGAATTACAAATATGTTGTTCACACATCAACATGTTGATCATAATGGAGGATTTTGGGATTTTTTTATTGGTGGTTGGCAAGGACCTACAGGAAGTCGTTCCCTTAATCTAATAGGACCTCAATTCCAAGAACTTTATGATAATTCTGTTAAGAGTATCATGCCAGTTTGGGCTGGCCAAAAGATGGAATGTTAACAAATGTGAATATTAAAGATTTTACAGAGGATAAATATAGTTTTGAACTCGATGGAGTGAAAATTACATCAATCCCTGTCCCACATACAATTCCAACATATGCATATCGTTTTGATGCGAATGGACAAAGTGTAGTTGTTTCAGGTGATTTAACTTATACTAAAAATTTTGCCACCTTTGCAAAGGATGCAGATATTCTAGTTATTGATGGAATGAATCATTGAAGGGCGGATAAGGGCCACTGTTTATGTGTGTCCCTTATCCGGTAAATAGTTCACAATACCAAGACCGGTTATTAAAGCAGTAGTAGACCCATAAATTCTGGTTTTTTCCTTTTTAAAAAGCGAATTTAAAAGTATCGTATGGAAAAAATCGACCAAAAGGGCATCAAATGGTGATGTTCCACGGTCTGATTGTATCGTTAAAGAACAACCTAAGGTTAATAGTATGATTCCAACAAATATAGGGTAATGTTTGTTTTACTCACATTTAACACACTTAATCATTCATTAATTCTTTTATCATTAAAAGATGTGGACCGCCATCTTCCATAAAGACATCGGATGAAGTCTGATAGCCGAGTTTTTTATAAAAACCCTCTGCCTGTGTTTGCCCATGTAATTTAACCTTGGATAGTTCCTTTTCCTTTGCAATCTTTTCTAACGTTTTAATTATTATTTTTCCAAGGCCAAATTTACGGTAAGGCTCTAAGATGCAAATTCTCTCCAATTTACCTAAACCATCAACAACTCTTAACCTTCCAGTTCCGACTGGTTTTTCATTATAGTAGACTAATATGTGTTCAGAAGAAGCATTAAGTGCATCAAATTCATCAAATTCACCTTCTAATTGGAAACCTTGTTCCTCAACAAATACTTCTTTTCTGATATGAAAGGCTATTTTTAAATCATTTTCTGTAGTAATTCTCTTTGAATCCAATGTTCTTCATCCCTTTTCTAGATTTATGTAATAAGACGAGTCATAATAAATGTATATCCTTTTTTAGTATAAACGAAATTAATTTTGTTGTAAATACAACAAAAAAGTTAGGGGCACTTTGAATGAAAGAAATACTCCGTGAAATTGGAATGATAGCAAGGGCATTGGACTCTATAAGTAATATTGAATTTAAAGAATTTGATCTTACAAAAGGGCAGTATTTGTATCTTGTCCGAATATGTGAAAATCCAGGAATCATTCAGGAAAAGTTAGCAGAAATGATAAAGGTTGACCGAACGACAGCGGCTCGTGCCATTAAAAAACTTGAAATTCAAGGTTTTATTGAAAAGAAGAATGATGAGGGCAACAAAAAGATTAAAAAGTTATATGCTACTGATAAAGGTGAAAAGGTCTATCCCTTTTTGAAAAAAGAAGGGGAGTATACCGACAAAGTTGCATTATCTGGATTTTCTTTGGAGGAAACGGAAACGATGTTGCATCTTCTTCAAAGGGTCAGAAAAAATATTGAGGTAGATTGGGAATATGTGAAAAAGGGAAATAAAAGGGGGTATTGATACAGCTTATAAGTTATCTGATTCATGGACGCCTAATTGGAGTATCAATGGAACGGTTGTGGATAAGGAATTTATAAAAAGAGGCTCGATTTCGATTGAAATTGAGCCTCTTTTTTATTATCCTGCTGCATTTTCAGTAAACTGACTATTGTAAAGATCTGCGTAGAAACCATTCTTCCTTAAAAGGTCAGAATGCGTTCCCTTCTCTATCACTTTTCCTTGATCCATAACAAGAATCATATCTGCATCCTTAATCGTTGAGAGACGATGGGCAATGACAAAGCTAGTTCTTCCTTCCATCAGTCGGTTCATGGCTTTTTGGATAAAGACTTCGGTCCGAGTGTCCACACTAGACGTCGCTTCATCCAATATCATGATTGGTGGATCTGCTAGAACAGCTCTGGCGATTGTCAAAAGCTGCTTTTGGCCTTGTGAGATGTTCGAAGCTTCTTCGTTTAAGACTGTCTCATAACCATCTGGCAGTGTCCGAATGAAATGGTCGGCATGTGCCGTACGAGCAGCTGCGAAAATTTCTTCATCAGTTGCTCCATTTTTGCCATAAGCGATATTTTCTTTAATCGTGCCATTAAAGAGCCAGGTATCTTGAAGCACCATCCCAAAGTTCTTTCGAAGATCACTCCGGGACATACTCCGTGTATCAAGACCATCAATATTAATCTTTCCGCCATTGAGTTCATAAAATCTCATCAAAAGATTTATCATGGTCGTTTTTCCAGCACCAGTCGGCCCAACGATTGCGACCGTCTGTCCAGGTAAGACATCGATGTTCATATCTTTAATTAACATTTCTTCCCCATATCCAAAGTCCACATGTTCGAAAGAGACAGCACCATTTGCCCTTTTTATATGAGCTGTGGTTTGTTCTTTCATTTCCTCTTCTTCATCAAGTAGTTCAAAAACACGCTCAGCTGCTGCAACCGTCGACTGAATAATGTTTGCGATGTTAGCCGTTTGCGTGATTGGCTGGGTGAACTGCTTTGAATAAGTGATGAATGCTTGAATATCACCAATTGAAATCGAACGTTGCGTTACCAATATTCCCCCGACAACGCTGATGAGGACATAGCTCAAATTTCCGATAAAGAACATCAGGGGCATGATGATACCAGATATAAACTGTGCTCTGCTTCCCGCTTTATACAATTCTTCATTGACCGCAGTAAACTGGGCACTCGCCTTTTTTTCATGTCCGAATGCTTTAACGACTTGATGGCCGGTATACATCTCTTCAATGTGCCCATTTAATTGTCCGAGTTTACGTTGTTGATCGGCAAAGTACTTTTGGGATTTTTTCAAAATAGGCCGGATTGCAAATATTGATAAAGGTAAGCTGACTATCGAGATTAATGTCAATAACGGGCTAATTGAAAGCATCATGATGATAATCCCTAAAATCGTTACGATTGATGTGATGAACTGCGTTAAGCTTTGCTGAAGGGTGCTCCCGATTGTATCAATATCATTTGTCATTCGGCTAAGTGTTTCTCCGTTTGGACGTCCTTCAAAATATTTGAGTGGAAGTTTCTCGAGCTTTCCGTTAACATCTTCTCGAAGATCATATACCGTGTCTTGTGCAACACTCGACATAATGTATTGTTGCACATAGTTGAAAAGGCTGCTTAAGGCATACAGTCCAGCAAGGAGTAGAAGGATATGGCCAATTTTATCAAAGTTAATGGCTGCTCCTGGTATTCCTTGGAATTTCCCATATGCTCCTTCGAATAATTCCGTAATTGCCGTTCCCATGATTTTTGGTCCGACAATCATAAAAATCGTACTCATGATTGCAGCAAAGAACACGGCAATCAATTTGTTGCGCCGAGGTTTTAAATAGGTCAAAAGACGTCTTAGTGTTCCTTTAAAATCTTTTGCTTTTTGACCCATCATCATCATGTTACCGCCACCAGGACCATGCCCAACCTGACCGCCGCTTTGAGGTTTTTTTTGATTACTCATGCAATTTCCTCCTCCGTGAGCTGTGATAAGGCGATTTCACGGTATATGTCGTTTGTACTTAGCAACTCTTGGTGTGTTCCCATACCTACAATGTGTCCTTCGTCTAACACAATGATTCGATCAGCGTCAACCACCGTACTGACACGCTGGGCAACGAGTAGTACCGTCGAATTTTTCGTTTCATCTTTCAAGGCTGCGCGAAGGTTGGCATCCGTCTTGAAGTCAAGTGCAGAAAAACTATCATCGAATATATAAATATCGGGTTTCCGAATGAGTGCCCGTGCAATCGAAAGCCGTTGTTTTTGCCCGCCTGATAGGTTTGAACCGCCTTGTTCGATTTCTGCCTGATAGCCGTCTTTCATGTTGCTGATAAAATCTTCCGCTTGCGCAATCCGAGCAGCATGCTCAACTTCATCTTGTGTGGCTGTTTGTTTTCCAAAGCGAATGTTTTCAGCGATCGTACCTGTAAAGAGGACGGCCTTTTGTGGTACAAAGCCAATTTTTGAACGAACTTCATCTTGTGATGACTTACGAATATCAACACCATTGACGCGAATCGTTCCACTTGAAATATCATAGAAGCGAGGGATCAAATTGACGAGCGTTGTTTTCCCTGAGCCTGTTCCACCGATTATTGCGGTGATTTCACCAGGACTTGCAGAAAAACTAATATCCGATAATGCAGGTTCTTCTGCTCCTGGGTAACTGAACGTCACATGTTCAAATTCAAGTGTACCGTGTTCACGATCTGCCTTTTCTGTCCCCTCATCCAGGAATGAAGGTTTCATGTCAAGGACTTCGTTTATCCTTGTTGCCGACACGGCCGCTCGTGGAACCATAACAAACATCATGGATGCCATAACGAGAGCGAACATAATTTGCATAACATATTGGATAAATGCCATTAAGTCCCCGATCTGCATACCGCCTTTATCAATACGAACCCCACCAAACCAAATGATGCCAACAACCGTCAAGTTCATTACAAGCATCATTACAGGCATCATGAAGGCCATGATTTTATTGACTTTGATCGAGACATCCGTCAATTCTTTATTCGCTTTCTTTAGACGTTCCTTCTCTTGTGTTTCACGATTGAAGGCTCGAATGACGCGAATACCAGTTAAATTTTCTCGTAATACAAGGTTCAACCGGTCTAATCGTTTTTGCACCGTTTGAAAGAGCGGTACACCTTTATATAGAATAAGCAAGATCGACCCAATTAATAAAGGCATTGTGACAACAATGACAAGGGATAATTTTGCATCCATGGATACAGCCATGATCACTCCGCCGATTAACATGATAGGTGCACTGATAACCATACGAAGCATCATGATAACCACTTGCTGGACTTGCGTTATATCATTGGTCGTCCGTGTAATCAATGACGCCGTACCGACTTCATCAAATTCTTGTAACGAAAATTTTTCAACATGATTAAAGACTCTCAGGCGGAGATCGCGTCCCATTCCCATTGCCGCTTTGGATGAATAGTAGCTTGCGATTATGGATGCACAAGCGCCAAGTGCGGAAACCAACAGCATCAAACCACCGATTTTCCAAATGTATGGAGTGTCTCCTCGAACGACGCCTTTGTCAATAATATCAGCCATTAGTGTAGGCAAAAAGAGATCCGACATGGATTGAATAAAAACCAGACCGATAACTGCTGAAATAATCCACTTATAAACGGATAAATTTTTCAGTATTTTTATCATTTTGAACACTCTCCCTGTTCGGTAGCTTGTGCTTCTAAAAAGTTTGTAATTTGAAGATGCGTTTCTAGCAACTCTTCAAACTGTTCTTCGGAAAGCATTTCAATGGCCGTTTGAAAGACTTGGTGAATGCTTCCTTCTTGAAAATGAATCGTTTTTAATAAATTTTTCCCCTGATCGGTGATTGACAACTGAATCTCACGCCGGTTGCCCTCCACATGCTCACGATGGAGCATGCCAGCCCGAACGAGACCATCGACCGCTTGGCTCAAAGTGCTTTTTGGAAGAAATGTTTTCTCCCCGACATTTTTTTGAGTGGTCTCTTTGTAAAGGGTAATGGTCATCAAAATGGAATATTGAGGAACTGTTAATCCATTTTCTGAGGCTGTCTTTTGAACGAACCGCATTATATTTTTCTGCACGTTCCAAAATGAACGCAATAGTTGTACGGAACGCATTAATTGTTTTTCATTCTCCAATCAACATCACCATTCTTTCTGTTTTGGACTGTTCCATTTCGAACATTTAATTTTATTAATCATTTTAATTTACAGCTATTTTTCCGCTTAGTCAACAAAAAAACGATCACATAATATCGGTGTTTATCTAACCTTGGTCGTACATAAAACTTCAGTAAAAATCTGAATGGTCTAGGCGATTCATCATTGTTTCGCGTGAAAACACCCACTTATTCATGGACTTGATTCAATAGACATAAAAATGTCCTTTTAACATAGTGAAATTAGTTGGAAATTTGAGATAAAAAGTGGTAGGATAATATTGCATTGAGTTAGTACCAGGTAATAATACTAGATGATAACGCATTTGAGGGTGTTATATGGCAAGCATGCATACATAAACGAGATTTTTCTTCCTTAGATAAATAACCGGAGTTAAGTTTGTTTTAACAGAAAAATGTTTTAATTATTAGGAGGGATGATGACATATGGTTGAAAACCGTCATCTACAGGCAGGTCTAAGTGATGAGCAGGTGCTTGAGATGTATAGAACAATGTTATTGGCAAGACGTATAGATGAACGGATGTGGCTGTTGAACAGATCTGGGAAAATTCCTTTTGTCGTTTCTTGTCAGGGGCAGGAAGCAGCTCAAGTGGGAGCTGCATTTGCATTGAATCGTGAAAAGGATTATGTCCTTCCTTATTACCGTGATCTCGGTGTGGTGCTTGCGTTTGGGATGACCGCAAGGGATTTAATGTTATCCAGTTTTGCAAAAGCAGAAGATCCAAATTCGGGCGGGCGTCAAATGCCTGGGCATTTTGGGCAAAAAAAGAATCGCATCGTGACGGGATCTTCGCCAGTTACCACTCAAGTGCCACATGCAGTGGGAATTGCACTCGCTGGAAAAATGGAAGGAAAAGATATTGTTTCATTCGTTACATTCGGTGAGGGTTCATCAAACCAAGGTGATTTCCATGAAGGGGCGAATTTTGCAGGTGTACATAAACTTCCGGTTATCTTGATGTGCGAGAATAATCAGTATGCCATTTCCGTACCGCTTGAAAAGCAATTGGCTTGCGGGAAAGTGTCGGACCGGGCCATTGGTTATGGCATGCCAGGGGTGACGGTTGATGGAAATGACCCGATCGAAGTATACCGGGTGGTGAAAGAAGCGGCCGAGAGAGGCAGGCGTGGAGAAGGACCAAGCTTAATCGAAACGGTTTCATACAGGCTTACACCACACTCAAGCGATGATGATGATAGTCAATACAGATCGCCAGATGAAGTGTCGGAGGCAAAAAAAATAGATTCGATCATCACTTTCGGTGCCTACTTAAAAGAAGCAGGAATCATGGATGACCAAATGGAGAAACAAATGAACGAGGAAATAATGGAAGTTGTGAACGAAGCGACGGATTATGCGGAAAATGCTCCATTTGCAAATGAAGACACGCTCTCAAATTACGTTTACGCAGGTAAGTAAGGAGGAAAGAAGATGGCAGTGATATCTTATATAGATGCCGTAATAATGGCGATGCGGGAAGAAATGGAACGTGATCCCCGTGTATTTGTATTAGGTGAAGACGTAGGGGTAAAAGGCGGTGTGTTTAAAGCGACTTCAGGGTTATACGAACAATTCGGGGAACAGCGTGTCATTGATACACCGCTTGCTGAATCCGCAATCGCAGGAGTTGGCATCGGCGCGGCCATGTACGGAATGAGGCCGATTGCGGAGATGCAATTCGCTGATTTTATCATGCCCGCAATCAACCAAATCATCTCGGAAGCTGCAAAAATCCGTTATCGCTCAAATAATGACTGGCATTGCCCTATCGTCATCAGAGCTCCATACGGCGGGGGTGTACATGGGGCGTTATACCATTCACAATCCGTTGAAGCCATTTTTGCCAATCAACCGGGACTTAAAATTGTCATGCCCTCTACACCCTACGACGTGAAAGGGTTATTGAAAGCAGCCATTCGCGATGAAGATCCGGTCCTTTTCTTTGAACATAAACGTGCCTATCGCCTTATTAAAGAAGAAGTGCCGAATGATGATTATGTTTTACCGATTGGTAAAGCGGATGTAAAACGTGAAGGCGAGGACGTTACAGTGATTACTTACGGCCTTTGTGTTCATTTTGCGCTTCAGGCAGCTGAAAGGCTGGCCAGTGATGGCATATCCGTTCATATACTTGATTTACGAACCGTTTATCCATTAGATCAAGAAGCCATTATGGAAGCTGCATCTAAAACAGGAAAAGTCCTATTGGTTACTGAAGATAATAAGGAAGGAAGCATCATTAGTGAAGTATCGGCGATCATCGCAGAAAACTGCCTCTTCGATCTCGATGCCCCAATCATGAGACTCGCGGGCCCGGATGTCCCTGCGATGCCATATTCACCACCATTGGAGAAATCCTTCATGGTCAATCCTGAAAAAGTGGAAAAGGCACTGAGGGACCTTGTTGCCTATTGAACGGACCTTAAAATAGAACAAACAAAGCATCCTCCATCTCGGGGGATGCTTTGTTTGTTCCCGTAATTGATCATGCCGATGAAAAACCAATTAAGGAAATCGCCAAGGATGTCCGTGAACTTGACCAAAAAGTACGCATGAATAAAAAATTATTGAAACGGCATTTGATTTTACTCGAATCTTATACGTTGAAGCAAGTCGGCAAAATAAACTATACCAGTATTTATTGAAGACGAGACTACAGGCTACAGAGATTCGTATAGACCAAGCACTTGAAGAGTATTGTAAGGGAAATGGAAAAGGTGAATTTTATATTAGTTCACATAATACGGATTATAATCATTAAGGCCTTTAATAGTGTTTATATTGGGGTTGAATCTTAAAAATGAACTTAAGTCTAGCAACTATAAAAAGGTTGCCAGGCTTTTTTTTCGATAAATAAAGTCAACTATAGAAGCGTGAAAAACTAATCCGTTTGATTACGCTAGGGAGGGCACATAATATCTCCCCCGATTTCTTTTATTCAGTTGTGATTTTTGATGAATTTTCACTTCTTAAATATATATTGACCGAAATGCGTGGTATTATATGGTAAAGGATTCTAGGTAAAGGAGCTTATGATGAATACTGGACAATTCTCCAATAATAAACTATTAGATATAGTGTTTGAAAGTACATATTATGGAATTGTAATTGTCGATAGTAATGGAAAAATTCAATACATTAGCAATAAATATTGTGAATTTTTAAATGTTGAACGCGACACAGTGATTGGTGAACATGTGACGAATATAATTGAAAATACAAGGCTACACCTTGTAGTGCAAATAGGTAAATCGGAAATCGCTGATATACATTTTCTTCGTGGTGATTTTGTTATCGCCAATCGCATTCCTATCATCGAAAATAATGAAATAATTGGTGCAATCGGGACAATAATGTTTCGTGATCTTGATGACTGGAATAAAATGAATAGTCACATTAAGGAGATACTGACAAAACATAATTTTTACAGAAATGAAATAGATGTTACAAATGGAGTAAAGTATTCCTTACACAACTTAATTGGAACTTCTCAAGAAATACAACAGTTAAAAGAACGTGTGAAAAGGTTGGCTAGAGGTGATATCTCTGTACTAATTAGAGGAGAAAGCGGTACAGGCAAGGAAATAATAGCACATAGCATTCATCAGTTAAGTGGAAGAAGCGACAAACCGCTTGTGAAAATAAATTGTAGTTCAATTCCGGAACACTTGTTAGAATCTGAACTTTTCGGTTATGAAGAAGGTGCCTTTACTGGGGCAAAAAAGGGAGGTAAAATAGGAAAGTTTCAATTTGCTGATGGTGGAACGGTTTTCCTTGACGAAATTGGTGATATGCCTCAGCAAATGCAAGTCAAGTTATTAAGGGTACTTCAGGAGAAAGAGTTTGAGCCTGTAGGTTCGCTTTACCCAAAAAAACTAAATGTTCGAGTGATTGCTGCAACAAATCGCCCTTTAGAAAAATTGGTTGAAGAAAAGCTATTTCGTGAAGACTTATTTTATAGAATTAATGCTGTCCAATTATTTGTTCCTCCTTTAAGAGATAGAATTGAAGATATCCCTTTACTTGTAGATTATTTTTTAAAAAAAATCACAGCTCGAATAGGAAAACGAGTAACCTCCATACACCCTGAGGTGATTTCATTAATAGAGCAATATAACTGGCCAGGGAATATCAGAGAACTAGAGAATGTCATTGATGCAGGAGTTCACCTATCAAATGAAGAGGTAATGGGAAAGGATGCTTTACCTGATAATCTAAAACTTCATAATGTGAATATGAAAGAATTAAGTTTAAAGGATTGTGTAGAGGAAACAGAAAAGAAGGAAATCGAAAGAGCGTTAAGGAGGTTTAAGTTTGATAAAAAAAGGGTTGCGGAAGCTCTTGGGATAGGGAATTCTACCCTTTACGATAAAATTAGAAAATATCAGATTTCTGACCAATAAAAATAAATCCGGCATTTCAGAATTCATTCCGAAATCCCGGATTTATTTTTTAATTTCCGGATTAATGTTGATATAGTTCACATTACAGGAGAAACAAGGCTATAAATTATGAAAATTAATGAATGAAAAATCAACTGATCTTACTTCAGTTGATTTTTTTTAGTTATTTTCCGAATAATCGGAAAATAAGTTATTGGGTTTTCCTCGATTATTAAGGACAGTAAGTCAGTAAGGGTTTTTTCCGTTTTGGAATGAATCTTGCATTCAAAATTAGAAGAAAGGAGGAAAGAAAACGATAAAAACGAGTGGTCAATTTAATGGCATGTAAGAGGGCCTGTTTAGAAAGTTTGAGAATTGATTTGAACATTATTGAATTTAGTGGCCTTGCAGCCTAAATTTTGTCTGTATTTTTTTAATTGAAAAGGAGGAATTTCATTGGATGTCGGTTTTATCACAAGAAAAATGGCGAATGATTTAAATAATATAAATCCTAGAAAAATAGCAATAAAAGAAGAAGTAGGAAAGTCGATGACGTACATGGATCTCCACCTTATATCAAATGCGTATGCAAACAAGCTTTACGAAATTGGAGTGCGAAAAGGGGATCGTGTCGGTATTTTACTTTACAACTGTCTCGAATATTTTAGTCTATATTTTGCCATTGCGAAAATCGGTGCAATTGCAGTTCGACTTAATTTTAGGCTTTCAAGTGCAGAGCTTGAGTATGCATTAAATGATTCACAGACAAAAATATTGTGCTTCCATTCTAACTTAGCCAATCAGCTGGAATCAGTTTGTAATAATGTTTCTGTTGAGCGTTATTTTTGTCTTCCTCATAGAAATGGCTCAACCCCAGGTTGGTCAGAGTCATGGAGTGTTTTAGAAAGTGGTTCGGTAGATGAGGTCAAAGTCGATAACATTAAATTAAACGATCCAGTCATGCTGATGTACACATCAGGAACTACGGGAAGACCTAAAGGTGCGATTTGGACTCATGATACAACTTTCTGGTTTTCCACGATACAAGCACTGAAATGGAAATTTACAGGGCGAGAAGTTGCGATGACGACAGGGCCACTATACCATGTTGGAGCGATGGAAGATATCGCACTTCCCATTCTACTGATGGGTGGAAGGGTAATAATTACAAAAAGCCAAGAATTCGAGATTGGAAGAATTCTTTCCGTTATTGAAGAGGAAAATGTGACCGATTCTTTTTTATTCCCTTTCATGATTTATGAAATGCTAAATTTGCCTGAAATTGAAAAGTATCAGCTAAAATCTTTAAAAACTATTTATACAGGTGGTGACCCGCTAATGCCATGGGCACTAGAACAATTAAAAAAGAGGTTTCCTCAAATTGGAGTTGTTCAAGTTTACGGGTTAACTGAAGGACAGCCAATTGCGGCTTCGCTTGAACCAAATGATGCTTTTACAAAAGGCCATACCGTAGGAAAGCCGATGCCACTTACAGAAATAAATATTATCGATGAGGAGGGAACGCCTTTGCCAGTTGGTGAAATTGGTGAAATCGCTATTAAAAGTCCAGCGGTTTCTGAGGGTTATTGGAGGAAACCAGATGCCACAATGGAAACATTCGTGAATGGGTGGTGTAAAACAGGAGACATGGGAAAATTCGATCATGATGGGTATCTATCAATTGCAGGCAGAAAAAAAGATATGATTCGGAGCGGTGGTGAAAACATTTACTCAGCGGAAATTGAAGATGTCTTATACCGGCATGAGGAAGTGAAGGAAGTTTCTATAATTGGTATTCCTGATCCGAAATATATTGAGGCTGTATGTGCTGTTATTGTTAAAAAAGAAGGAGCCAAACTTACGGAGGAAGATGTTGTTAATTATTGTAAGGAACATCTTGCTAGCTACAAAAAACCTAGAAAGGTCACATTTGTTGATGAAATACCACGTACCCCATCCGGGAAGGTTCAAAAGTTTATTCTTCGAAAACAATTTAGTGGAATGGATAAATAAGGGGTTTATGGAAGGGTGAAAAAGGTTTTGTGAATACATTATTTCACTTTGTTTAAAAAATCACATAACCACGAAGGATTCTATCATAGATATCAGGGTTCACCCACTGATTCACGTTTTTCAATAATGCCAGAGTATTTGGAACCCACAAGTACACTTTAGGTTTAGGAGGAAAGCCGATGAAGAATAAGGATCAAGTTGTTTCATGGTCAAAACAGAGTAATATTGCAACGATTATTATTGATAATCCACCTGTTAATGTATTAAGCGCAGATGTTATAGAACAATTGAATCTTGTGGTGGATGAAATTGAAAGCGATTACAATATTAAGGTCATTATACTTACCGGTGAAGGCGAAAGAGCTTTTGTTGCTGGAGGAGATATTAAAGAATTTCCAGCATGGATTGGAAAAGGAGTGGAAGAAGGAAAGGGGAAATCACTTTGGCTTCAGGAACCACTTAATAAAATTGAACGGTTATCTCGACCAACTATTGCTGCAATCAACGGATTAGCACTAGGTGGAGGGTGTGAACTTGCCTTAAGTTGTGATATTCGAATTGCGGAGGAACATATTAGGATTGGGCTTCCTGAAATTAAATTGGGATTGTTTCCAGGTGCAGGGGGAACTCAAAGACTTCCTAGACTGATAGGTAAAGCCAAAGCAAAAGAAATGATCTTTACTGGAGAGCCACTGAATGCAGAAGATGCCAAACAAATAGGGCTTGTTAATCATGTTGTGCCAAAGGGCGAATCTTTAGAAAAAGCAAAGGTAATTGCAAAATGTATTTGCAATCATTCTTTACAATCTTTAACTTTTGCAAAGCATTCTATTGATTTTGGTTATGAACAAACACTTGAAGATGGACTCGTGATTGAAGCTGAAAATTTTGGTCATGTTTTTCAGACTAAGGACGTAAAGGAAGGAGTTGAAGCCTTTATCAATAAAAGAGAGCCGAACTTCATTGATCAGTAATCCCTCATGACCGAACCAGAGGCAAGTCCGATTTTTGAAAAAGATCCTGATGACGGGATTGGAAAAAAGCAGATTCTAAAGTAACTCATCTTTGTTAATAAACAAAATCGTTTAAAAGAAACAGTGGATTTACTCGGGAAATTAATTAAAGTTCTTTACTAAATGTGCACTGGAAAACTGTCCTATAATGCCCCAATAAGTCTTGGGGCAAAGCATTCAAACCAGCAACAAATGATAACATATAATATTTTGAGAAAGAGGGGGAAGTCGAATTGGATGTAATGATCATTATTATTTCACTAGGATTACTTATGTTTCTAGCATATCGAGGATTTTCTGTTATACTTTTTGCACCATTGTGCGCTTTGTTTGCTGTATTTTTAACGGATCCTGGACATGTTTTACCTTTTTTCTCTAATATATTTATGGTTAAGTTGGTTGAATTTGTTAAATTATATTTCCCGGTTTTTCTACTAGGTGCTATTTTTGGGAAACTGGTTGAAATAAGCGGTGTTGCAAAGAGCATAGCAAAAATTATTGTCCGTTTTATCGGGGCTAAACAAGCCATTCTAGCCATTGTGATAATGGGCGCAATTCTGACATATAGCGGAGTTAGTTTGTTTGTTGCAGTGTTTGCTATCTATCCATTTGCTGCTCAGCTGTTTCGCGAGGCTAATATTCCAAAGCGATTAATTCCTGCGACAATCGCAGTTAGTGCATTTACCTTTTCCATGGATTCACTTCCAGGGTCTCCACAAATTCAGAATGTCATTCCAACTGGTTTCTTTAAAACTGACATCTATGCTGCACCGACATTGGGGATTATTGGGGCAATATTTATCATTTCCTTAAGCCTTTTATACTTAAATCATTGTCGCCATAAGGCAGCTAGAAACGGTGAAGGGTATTTTGGAATTGGTGATAAAGCTATTGATAAGGAAGCTGCTGAAGCAGAAATGGCAGCCAGTTCTGCTATATCAGTGGAAACGACTAATAAGTTGGGAATAGATTCTGAAAAAGCTATAAGTAGAAAAGACTGGCTTGCTTTTATTCCGTTGGTGTTAGTCGGAGTGATGAATAAGTTTTTTACTGAGTCTTTTCCTCTTTGGTATGCCAAAGGATTCGATTTTGCTACGATTGGGTTAAAAGACTATGGTATTGTCGAAATGTCAAAAGTTATTGGTGTCTGGTCTGTAGAGATGGCTCTTATTCTCGGGATAATAGCAATCGTCTTATTAAACTATAAAGCTGTCAAATTAAATTTCAATTCGAGTATTAATATAGGCATTAGTGGGGCATTGCTAGCAACCATGAATACGGCAACCGAATATGGCTTCGGGGGTGTGATTGCAGCTTTACCCGGCTTTACTGTGGTACAAGATTATCTCACTGGAATGTTTTCGAATCCTTTAATTAATGGGGCGATCATGACAAATGTTTTGTGTGGCATTACTGGATCAGGATCTGGTGGGATGAGCATTACGTTGAGCTTAATGGCGGATACTTATATACAAACTGCTGCTCATTTTGACATTCCGTTGGAAGTTTTGCATCGTGTCATTTCTATGTCAGCAGGTGGATTTGATACTTTGCCGCATAACGGAGCTATAATAACTCTTCTAGCTGTTACGGGACTCACACATCGCCAGGCATATAAAGACATTTTTGTTATTACCATTATAAAGACACTTGCTGTATTCTTTGTAATTGGTATATTCAGCTTGTTTGCTATCGTTTAACCATTTCCCGTTGAACATAGAAAAATACAATTTTATTTCTGCTATAACCGCTATTTACATGGAATAATACGTCTTCTATATGAAAAAAATTTTATTCGTGTTGATTTTAAAGAAATACACTAAATTATATAGTCTTTTAGTATTTAAAATCGGAATCTTCCGACTGATAATTCAATCACAAATAAAAGGAGGATGAAATAATGTTTAATAAATATTTCCATCAATATGAAATCGGAGAAACATGGATGTCGAAAGGACGTACTATAACCGAGGCTGATTTAGTAATGTTTTCTGCATTTAGCGGTGACTGGTTTCCCCTCCATACTGATAAGGAGTATGCAGCTAATACACAATTTAAGCAACGGATAGCCCACGGAATGCTTATACTTTCGGCTGCAACCGGCTTATTTCATTTTGAACCAGGGATCGTTGTTGCATTTTACGGTTTGGAGAAAGTTCGATTTATAAACCCAACTTTTATTGGGGACACGATACATGTAGAATTAAAGGTGATTGACCTTTTTGAAAAGGGCTATCAAGGTGTTGTAACAGTCATCCAAGAAATAAAAAAACAAAACGGAGAAACTGTAGCCATAGCCAACATGAAAATAATGGTCAATTCTGATGCCGATGTAAAAGTATAGTAGTCACTTGATTTATTAGGCGACAAACATAAAAATAATTAAAAAGGTAAAACGAGCTTTGGACTACTATCACTATCATTAGTCTAGTCAATCGAATTAGCTTATGGATAAAAGAGGAATTCGGAGTGAAAGTATTACCCAAAAATTTAGCACAGAATATAAACGGGCAGTAGGAGGAGGAAACGAAATAACATGCTGCGTTTTTTCTCATTTTTCAGATTAAGGCAAGCCTATAGACTGGCTTGCCTTCTTTAATGATCTCCAGCTTTTTTAGTTTTTTAAGACATGAAAAAAACATAAAGGGTAACAGAGCTAAAATAATAGGAGAAATCGCACTGACGATTCCTCTCTGCATTGACCTGCAACCGCTTGGAGTCCAACATACTGGAATTTTAATTTACTTTTATAAAATCCTATCCAAACCTTTATCCTTATATTTATTCACATAGTTGCGAATGTTTGGTTCCCTTCGTTTAATCGTTGGCAATTTCACTGATGGTTTTACCTGGCAGCAGCATGTATCGTTCGAACATTCTTTTGCAATCAGTAGAAAGCATGGCTTAATCTAATCATTCATTTGATTTGAAATCTGTGGCATTTTTATCCTTTCTTTATAAGGTTTTGTTTATTCTATACCGAATTTGTCAGAAAATAAATTTCAAGTTCATCTTATATATATGAAATCCATAACAATGTTTGTCATAATAAGAAAGTAGGAAGGGGGAATATCATGCTTCGATTATACGGGGCTTTAATCGGCCTTAGTTTGATATGGGGTTTATCGTTTGTTTTCATGAAGTGGCTGCTCCCGCCAGCGGGCATTTGGGGGATTGTGTTTCTCCGCTGTTTGGCGGGTGCTGTTGTTCTGCTTCCCATTTTATGGTGGAAGCGCAGTGAAATTAACTGGAAATTACCATGGACAGCACTGGTTGTTGTCGGAATCTTCAATTGCGGATTAGCATGGGGTTTAATAGCTTTAAGTGAAACAGAGATTAACAGCAGCACGGCATCGATTCTTAATGCAACCACTCCGATCTGGACGGGGATCATCGGATTTATCATTTTTTCTTATGTTTTAACCGCCCGACAATGGATGGGCATTCTTATCGGTTTTTTCGGAATTCTAGTATTGATGGATTTTCAAGTCGGTCAGCTTTTCGGCAAGGAATTCATCGGGATTGGGACAATGCTGCTAGCGTCCACCTGTTATGGTTTTGCCGGCCAATATACGAAAAGATTTCTTTCCAGTACAAGCATATTGGTCATTACTACGTTTACGCTGCTCACGGGTGCCTTTATCGGTTTGATCGGGATGCTAATAACAGGTCCGATTAAGCCAGTGATGTTGATGGACCCGCTAACGATTTTCTCCATAGTCGGTCTTGGGTGCTTTGGCTCTGGGCTCGGCCAGCTGATCTATTTCTACATCAATAAAAATGGCAGCCCAGAGTTAGCCGCAACGGTTACATACCTTATTCCTGCAAGCGCTATGGTTTGGGGGTATGTCCTGCTTGGAGAAGCGATTAATCCTAATGTAATTATTGGCCTGCTGATTATTTTCGCAGGGGTTTATCTTTCTTCTAAGAAGTCAAAAGAAAAAGATGGTGCTAACTCTTCATCCGGAAAACAAGGGGAATTGCGTCATGTAAAATAAGATACCAAAACGAAATAGCCCTCACGTAAAGGTTTTGTCTTTACCTGGGGGCTTTCGTATTGAAATACTGTCAATTTAGCAAGACAAGTGATTGATCGTCTTTGCCGCGAATTATAACTATAGATAGTAACCCGTATTCGGAATGGCATTTGCTTTAGAATGGATATTCTGTTTCGATAATTCTTTCGAAAGATATTTAGAATAAAATGAAAATTGACAGAGGTTTTTTTAGAAGTTATTTTGACTTTGAGATATATTGATTTGAGATAAGTTGTTGACAGTGAATTTTATTCATGATAAATTATCTTTAAGTAAAGATATATTAATTCAAGATAATAAAAATTATGTAAAACCTTTTCCAACCCCTTTAATGAATAGCCACTCTTCTTGAAGGGAGAATATAGGGGATTAATTCACAAGCTGAACATCCAAAAATTGAATCGTTTTAATGGGAGGAATTAATTTATGAATGGATTAAAAGGTATACACCATGTAACGGCCATAACAAGTAGTGCAGAAAAGAACTATGAATTTTTCACAAATATATTAGGCATGCGTTTAGTCAAGAAGACAGTTAACCAAGATGATATCCAAACCTATCACCTGTTTTTTGCCGACGATGTTGGCGGTCCAGGTACTGACATGACATTCTTTGATTTTCCTGGTATTCCTAAAGGAGTGCATGGGACTAATGAGATTTCAAAAACATCCTTCCGTGTACCGAATGATGCGGCATTGGAGTATTGGGTTAAGCGGTTCGACCGTTTAGAAGTAAGGAATACAGGGATTCAGGAACAATTTGGTAAAAAGATCATTTCATTTGTGGATTTTGATGATCAGCAATATCAATTGATTTCAGATGAAAATAATGAAGGGGTTGCAGCGGGGATTCCTTGGCAAAAAGGACCGATTCCCCTGGAATATGCCATTACAGGATTAGGACCAATTTTCATTCGGATTGCCAACTTCGATTACTTTAAAGAAATGATGGAAAAAGTTCTATTATTCAAAGAAATAGACAAGGAAGGATCATTTCACCTATTTGAAGTAGGGGAAGGCGGGAATGGTGCACAAGTGATTGTCGAGCATAATTCGATCCTTCCTCAGGCACGGCAGGGTTTTGGGACTGTTCACCATACAGCCTTCCGTGTTGAAGACCGTTCCGTTCTTGAAGAATGGATCGAACGAATGGAAAGCTTCCAATTTCATACGTCTGGTTATGTTGATCGTCACTTTTTTGAGTCGCTTTACGTGCGAGTGGCGCCGCAAATTTTATTCGAGTTTGCCACTGATGGTCCTGGATTTATGGGGGATGAGCCGTATGAAACGCTTGGGGAAAAGTTATCTTTACCACCGTTCTTAGAACCGAAAAGGGATCAAATCGAAAAGTTGGTACGTCCCATTGATACAGTAAGAAGCACCAAGGAAATCATTAAAGAATAATTGACAATCTTTAGCGAATGATATGTAGGTTTATGCCCATACTAAAACAGGTAGAAATAAAAAAGGGATAATCATTTGAAATATAAAAATGCTCTGGAGGAATGAATCATGACAAAAGATTTTTACACGGCGATTAAAGAGAGACGATCATATTATGGAATCAATAAAGAAGTCCAAGTATCGGATGAGAAAATTAAAGAAATTGTTGAATTTGCGGTAAAACACACGCCATCGGCTTTTAATTCCCAATCTTCCCGCCTTGTTGTTTTGACAGGCTCGGCCCACGATAAGTTATGGGATATTACGACGCAGGCTTTAAGGAAAGCAGTTGGAGATAGAGATTTTTCTGGTACTCAACAAAAAATGGATTCCTTTAAAGCGGGATATGGTTCAGTATTATTCTTTGAAGATGAATCTGTTGTGAAATCACTTCAAGAACAATTTGCAACTTATGCCGATAACTTCCCAATCTGGTCTCAACAAACATCAGGCATGCATCAATTAGTTGTTTGGACTGCACTTGAAGCAGAAGGATTGGGAGCAACTTTACAGCATTATAATCCTCTAATTGATGATGAAGTGAAAAAAGAATGGGATGTTCCAAGTAACTGGAAATTGATTGCGCAAATGCCATTTGGAAATCCAACAGCTCAACCGGGTGATAAAGAATTCAAACCACTTGAGGATCGTATAAAATTTTATAAATAAAGAGTACTGATAAGAGTAACTTTGTTGAGAGCCATTTCTAATTGGCTCTTTTTTGTTTGTACTCATTTGCCCATATCTTTTCAGTATTACAATAAGATAAAATGTTTTCACTATATTTTGTTTATTGCCCTGTGTGGAAAGTGACTATACCTTATGTAAAAGTTTTATAAGTAATAATTTTGCTTTTTATTCAATTCTTTAAAAATAAGAGCTATTCCTTGGTCAAGTTTTTGTATATTTGTATTGGACACGTTTAGTTTTAATATTTTTTCCTGGTGAAAGCCATCTATATAATTTTGGCCTATAGTCTCTACCAGTACTTGTTGATTTTGTAAGTTTTTGATAAGGTGAGCACTATTTAAACGATGAGGCAGTACGATATGTGCGTTCATGCATATGGATGCTGGGCGATAAAAGCCTGGAGTAGAGTACTTTTCCAGAGCATCATATAGCAAGTTTGCACGCCCTAAATAGGAGAGCCGTACCTTGTTTCTATGGCGTTCAAACATACCGCTTTTTATGTAGATTTCCAAGGCTGCTTGTGAAATCATGGAACTATCAATATCAGCTGTTCTTTTATATCGTTGGAAGCTGACGGCTAATTGTTTAGGCAATACGGCAACACCTATGCGTAGTCCTGGAAACATTATTTTAGAGAAGCTTTTTAAATAAATGACCATTTGATGAGTATCCCCGGAAAAAATGGGGTCTACCTTCATATTCTCTTCGAAATCTGCTAAATAATCATCTTCTACAATATAGACACCATACTTTACAGCAAGTTTTAGTATCTCTTCTCTGTCCTTTTTAGAGTAAGAAGTCCCTAACGGATTATGGAAACGAGGCATCGTATAAAAGAATTTAATTTCCTGACTGCTAAAAATCCGCTCTAATTCCTCTAAATCAATACCTTCTGCAGTTCGTTGGATTCCTAGCACGGAAATCTTGTACGCTTTCAATTGCTCCACAAATAGATGATAACTAGGCTGTTCAACAAGTATATGGGTACGTTCATTTGGAAAAGGGATGAACGTTAATAAGGAAAGTGCTTGTTGCACGCCAGAAGTAATGAAAATCTGTTCTTCTTTGGCGAAAACCTGATACTGCTCTAATTGTTTTTGTATCACTTTTATTAAAGAGGGTAGTCCTTTTGGAGTGCCATAGATAAACAATTCTTGCTGATAGGTATCGATGGCTTTGTTGATGCAATGTTGAAAGTCATGATACGGAAATTGATGCCAAGCGGGAGCGGAAGTAACAAAGTCGATTTCCGCTGTTGGTTCACTTTTACCATCAAATTCTTTTTGAACGACATAATATCCACTTTTAGGAACTGCGTAGATTAAATGCTTCTTTTCCAATTCTTGCAGAGCTTTCAAAACTGTACTTTTACTACATTGATGTTGTTCGCTTAATTGACGAATCGATGGGAGTTTAAACCCCGCTTTGAGCTGTCCATTCTGGATGAGAGATTCAAATTCATTACACAAAGCTACGTATTTTAACATGAATACCTCCTAAAAACTGTACCGTTACAGATGCTTCTTATTTGTATTGTATCGTAGTGGAACTTTTAATACGATACTAACAACCGGCCGGGTGTTGAAAAGGAGGATTTACTCAATATGCCAGAACATAAAAAAGCCTATATTGCGGCGATACTATATGCCTTTATTATTGGATTTTCATTTATTTTTACAAAAATATCATTAATGGAAGCGAGTCCGTTAGATACATTGGCACATCGATTTACGATGGCTTTTTTGATCGCGATAATTATTAAGCTGTATCGGAGGACATCAGTGAAAATGAGCGCAACCGATACTTTGAAAATTCTTCCGTTGGTGTTCCTTTATCCAATTTTATTCTTTACATTTCAAGTGTTTGGGCTCGTATATACCTCATCTTCAGAAGCGGGTATTATCCAAGCGACCATACCAATTTTCACGTTATTATCAGCTTCATTATTTTTGAAAGAATACGCAGGTAAAGGTCAAAAAATTTCCCTTTATTTTTCTGTGATGGGGGTTATCTTTATCTTTGTCATGAATGACTTGCAACTTGTGGCTTACAGTTTGAAGGGAACGATTCTGATCTTATTATCCTCGATTGCTGCCGCTCTCTATAATGTGGTAGCGAGGAAGGTAACAAAGCAATATTCACTATTTACGTTAACTTATGTGATGACGTTCTTTGGTTTTGTGACTTTTAATAGTATGGCCGTCATCAACCATATAATTAACCAATCTATTAGTAGCTTTTTATTACCCTTCACAAGTAGTGCATTCCTCATTTCAATCGTATATCTTGGGGGATTATCATCACTGCTTACTGCTTTTTTATCAAACTATGCATTATCTATATTACCAGCATCTAGAATGAGCGTTTTTAGTAATTTAGCGACATTGATTACGATTATAGCAGGGATGATTTTCTTACATGAATCGATTCATTATTATCATGTTATAGGTGCAATGATTATTCTTGTTGGGGTAATCGGCACGAATTATTTTGGTGGAATTCAATCAAAGCATATTAGTAAGACTATTGCCGATCCATTGCTGAAAAGAGAGGTAAAGTGAATGAATAAATATGTGTTGTTACTGTTGATTAGTGGTATATGGGGATCTCAATTCTTCTTTATTGCATTAGTCATAGAAAATGTTGGGGTTATTACATTGTCAGCCATCAAAGCATGTATCGGCGGTATCTGTTTACTCTTCTTTGGTTTTTTTTTATCAAAAGAAGAGCGAAGAGTACCTAGGAGTTATTATAAATGGTATATAATCATTGCTTTTTTCGAGGTTGTACTACCATTCGTGTTTATTGCACAAGGCCAGAAATCGGTGCCTAGCAGTTTCGCAGCGGTGCTGATTGGAATGGTTCCCGTCTTTACCATCCTCCTTTTACTAGCATTTTTCAAAAGAAAAAGCACAAAGCCGGAGATTACAAGTATCCTATTCGGATTTGCAGGTATTGTCTTCCTTTCCTGGCCAACACAAGGATTCCAAGACCATTCTAACAGTATTCAGGGTAACATCCTATTGATATTGGCTGCCATGAGTTTTGGATTATCATTGATTTTGATGGAGAAATTAAACGAGGGATCTTCCGTTATTCATATGAGAAATGTATTGCTGATTGCCAGTGCATTGCTCATTCCCATGTCCCTTTTGTTTGAGCAATCTTTCAAATTGGATTTAGCACGATCTCAATCTATCTACTTAGCGATTTTAGGCATTTTCCATGCAGGTGTTGTTTATGCATTATTTAATAGGCTGATTCGGCAAGAAGGCGCATTATTTACTTCATATAGTAATTATATAGTGCCTGTCATCGGAATGATTTTAGGCTTTTTCCTTTTACATGAAGCGTTGTCTATTCATCAGTTGATTGGAATGGGTATAATTATGATGTCATTAGTTTTTGTAGACGGAAAAATAATAACCAAGTTGATAAGAAAGTAGTATTTTATTATATGTGCTCTGGTCCGATATCTTTAATTGTACTAATTAACGCAGTAAGTTTAGAATTCGTATATTTAACGAATCCAAAATGAGAAAAGGGGAGCAGGTTTAATATATCTTTGTAAGACCATTTTTTGTTTTTTGATCCGCAAATGATTTACATAGTAGAAGAAGCATCTGCTGAGGTTAATCCAGATGCTTCTTCTACTAAAAGGGGTAACTGATTTATTAGCGCTAACCAGAAATAAATGCTTATATTTTATTTATTCTGCATTAGATAGTGAAGCGTTTTTATCTATCTTCATTACAATAAATCCACTCCAGGCAAACATTAAGGAAGCAATGTAAAAGATGCTGCCGATCGTTAAAAAGTCGACTAAATATCCGGTTGCAATCACCGCAGCTGCAGCACCGATGGATGTCCAAACATGGTAGTTTCCAATTTCCTCACCCGCTGTTTTCTTCGTAACATATCTAGCAAGTACTGTTTTTTCTGTGTTTTTTTGTACTGCCCCAAGTACCCCCATAATGATTTGCAGGAGATAGACATGCCAAATTTCATATGCGAGAGGAAAGGCAAGAAGGATTAGTGCCATCCCCCATGAATAGACCAGGAGAAATGCTTTGTCACCGGCTTTGTCAGTGAATTTTCCGATTAAAGGATAGCTAAGTGCTGCAGTCAGTGAGAATATTCCATATGCCCAACCGAATTGCGAATAACTGGTGCCTACATTTTTGATTAGCAAAATATAAAAAGGGAAAATCATGCTGGCAGCCATTCCAACAGTGCCTTGGTAAAAAACGAAACGTTTATAATTCATGGATGATACTCCTCATAGAAAAGATTCATGAAGCGATTATCAGGATCATATTTCTTCTTTAATTGAAAGAATTCCTCAGTACGCGGATACGCTTCAAATAATTGTGTCTTGGTTGGATACCCATAATAGGGCAAATAGTAGCTGCCGTTATGGTCAAGCGTCACATCTATCATGTTTCGGATGACCCTTTCCGTATTTGCCTTACTTTCGTTATCTGTCCCTTGATTGATGAGCATTACAAGAGCGAACATATCATCCTTGGCATAGGACATGAGTGATTCATCATTATGCTCCACATAGCGAATTGTAATATTTAATAAGTTAAAATCTTTTTCATCAGATAAGGTTTTTCTTAAATCATCGATATAATCAGCAAATTGATCAATCGGAACGAAGTATTCTTGCAGCACTTCAGTTTTGGTTGGGTTGCTGTAATCCATAAAGGCTGAGTCCGACCGCATCACATTATTCCTCGAAACCAAGTTACCATCAATATTGGCCGTGTAGGTTTTTTGAGTTTCCCAAAACTTTTCTTTACCCCAGTCATTATAACGTGAGAGACCAAGAAAGAATTTAGGCACGGCAATGATCGTTTCCCGTTTGAGAGTATTGTAGTTAGATAGCTGTGTTTGGTCATTTGCTCTATAATAATCCGTTACATACATTTCATCCAAATACGAGCCAGGAGCCACAGATATTCTTGCAAGATGCATTTTAACATCATCGTTTTGAAGAACTTCTCTTTTAAAGTACGAAGTATATTCATCATAATGGAGTGATTTGGTTTTAATTTTATAAAGTTCGTCATCTGTAAGGTGGAGTGTTACATCGAGTATTACTCCAAACAAACCATACCCGCCAATAACCGAATGGAAGAGCTCCGAATTTTCTTCGCGGCTCACTGTTAGGATTTGGCCTTTTGCGTTAAGCAACCTAAAAGATTCCACGGTTTCTATCAAGGCATGATGACGGATATCGCGGCCATGGACATTAACGCTCAAAGAACCGCCAATGGTAAAAATGTTTTGAGATTGACTGACCTTCAGTGCAAGTCCATATGGGTTGATATATTCCTGGAGAGCAGCCCAGGTTGCTCCGCTTTGGACCGTGATGCGTTTTTCATTTACATCCAAATCAAGTATTTTATTATAATGCTTCATATCGAGCAGGATCCCATTTGGATATAATGTCTGACCTCCTTGGCTATGCTGCATTCCGGCAATGGAAATGGGATCATCGTTTTTTTCGGCATCTAAAACGACCATTTTGATTGCTTCTTCACTATCTTCTGCCTTTATCTCTTTCATTTTAACTGGCATCAGACGGCTGATATCTTCTGCAATAGGGTGGTCAAGCTTGAAATTAAAAGCCTGCAGTGATAATCCAAATAATAGTGCATATAGGATGATAAAGAAAAATTGTTTCATGATATCTGGCTTTCGACTCCTCGTTTAATATGTCTGACACTCAATTGAAATAATGCAAATGTATGAACTTATAGATTAATGGAGTTAACCTGACCAATCAGTGTGATTGAAAATGAATCTTTTGATTTATGTATTAGTTCTTCGTTTTCAGCCCATTAATGATTGTTTTGGTTAGTGGTATGGATAGTGATTCCAAGCTTTGTTCTGAGTTGTTTAATCCCCAATGATAAATGATTCCCATCAGGCTTTGGGTGATAAGCTGTGAAATTTCGTTAACTGATTGGTCAGTGTCAATGTCGTTTTGTTCTTTAGCCTCTTCAACTAATGAACGAATAATTTGGAAGAGTGAGCGATTTGAATTCAAAAAGTAAGTATGTTCTTTTGAATCTAAAGCGGAACTGTAAATCACTTTCATTAAATCTCTGCCCATTTCTTCTTCCAGAAAACGCATCAATTTGCATATGAAAATAAACAATTTCTCTGTAGCGTCCATATCGACTGGGAACGAACGGAAGACTTCGCGATAGTAATCATCGACTTCTATGAATCTTACTAAAAAAATGTCCGATTTCGCTGAAAAGTGTTGGTAAAATGACCCTTTTGATGTGCCGCTTTTTTTCACGATCTCGTCAACGGTAACTTTATCATAACCTTTTTCGCTAAATAGCTTTAAAGATATTTTTAAAATTTTTTCACGAGTCTTTTCTCCCCTAAGCTGTTTCTTTCTGGGTTCAATCATAAAAAACCTCCAAATGATAATTGACAGAATATTCCTGTATAGTTTAATATCAGACTACAGTCTAGTTAAATGATTGGTGGTCTATTTAATCTAACGTAGATCATCAATAATCACAACGCTTTCTTAATTGGATTTCGCAAATTCAGAAAGCGCTTACAAAGTTTTGGAATCAATTATGGGGGAGGTTAATTCAGTTTAAATAGGAGGTTTTTCAAGTAGAAGAATTAGTTGAAAAGGTTGGTTAGATTTTTCTGAACATTCCTATACAATTGGTTACTGTCATGTTGAAAGGCTTATTCCTCTTTAGCCATGAGTAAATGGATTGTATTTATAATATTGTTGGATTCAGTATATGTAAATGGAGGGGGGGATCAGGATAAATTGATGGTCCTAGGAATGAACCAGAGTGTCGGGAAGCAGGAAAAGAGATGTGCGGTAAACGGATTATTTTTTGGGAAATAGTAGCATGAAAAGGGAGGAAATAATCATGAATCATTCCAGTGGTGAAATAGGGAAAAGAACGATCAGTAAAACGATGAAACGCATATTTCCATTTATCTTGCTCCTTTATATCATTGCTTACTTGGACAGGGTCAATTTAGGCTATGCTGCTTTACAAATGAATGCAGAATTAGCCTTATCCGCAGAAGTTTTTGGATTGCTTTCCGGCATTTTTTTTATAGGTTATTTCTTCTTTGAAGTTCCAAGCAACATGATCATGCATAAAGTGGGAGCTCGGATATGGATTGCCCGTATAATGATTTCGTGGGGACTCGTGGTAATATTGACAGGTTTTGCCCAAACAACGATGCATTTATATATTCTCCGTTTTTTATTAGGTGTCGCCGAAGCTGGTTTTTTTCCTGGGGTAATTTTGTATTTAACTTATTGGTTCAGGGCCCGCGAAAGAGGAAGGGCCACAGCGGTTTTGCTTTTAGCCCTACCGATTGGCGGATTGATTGGTGCGCCTGCATCGACATGGATTCTTGACAATATTTCCTGGTTGGGTATGGCAGGATGGAGATGGATGTTCATCCTTGAAGGAATTCCGGCCATTATTATTGGAATTGTTGTTGTTTTCTATTTAACTAATAGACCGACCAACGCTAAATGGTTATCTAAGGAAGAAAGTGATTGGCTAGAAGGGGAATTGAATGCGGAAAGAAAAGTTAGCTCGAATATAAATAAAGTTACTAAGCTTGATATGCTGAAAGATTCGAAAATCTGGAAGTTGGCCCTTTTTTATTTCGCAGGGTACACATCTATCTATGGATTGTCATTCTGGATGCCAACCATCATAAAATCTTTATCGGAAAATGCGACAACCAATCTAGAAATTGGCTGGTTAGCGATGATTCCATCGTTAGTCGGTATACCTGCCATTATGTTTGTAGGCTGGAATTCAGATCGGACCAATGAACATAAATCACACTTGCTCGTTTGCCTCATGATTGCAGTTGTCGGGTTTATCGGGTGCGGCTTTTCAGATAGTGTCTTTATGATGGTGCTTATGTTAACGATTACATCATTAGGGTTATACGGGTTCAGTGGATGTTTCTTTGCCTATATGACATTTTTCTTCACTGAGTCCACTGCGCCAGTTGGAATAGCCATAGTCAATTCATTTGCGGCTTTAGGGGGTTTTGTAGGACCGATGATTCTCGGAACTGTTGCATTTACTCAAGGGATGTTTATTTTATCCGGATTACTTGTGATGGGAGTCATCACCCTATTATCATTAAAATTGACAAGTGCTTCAGATGAAAACATCGTAAAAGAAGTTGAAGTCAATATTAATCAATTATAAAGGTTCTAAATGTATTGAAGAGTAAAAGTGACTAAAAAAGAAACATCACTTGGAAATCATAAGGTTTCCATGATGTTTCTTTTTATATTTTCATATAGGAAGTACATATATATGGGATGAAAATATCGGTTGAACATGTCAAAATTCAATCTAATTCGAAAGTTCTGCCCAATAAGACTTGTTTGTGGTTTTAGGCGGGATTAGAATGGAGATGTGATACAAGTGCTTTCGAAAAGGCAAGGGAGTCCTTTTCTTTTCAAGTACTGACTTCATATTTATTCATTACAGGAATAACAGCAGAAATGAGGTGATGATGTGGAAATTCATTTGGTGGCGAAAGATGAGATTGAGGCTCAAGGAATTCGTTGGATAGTGGAGTCCCACCTAACGGGAGTCAGACTGATCTTATGGAAAACGATTGAAGAATTTGAAAAGGGCATACGCAATCAGCAACCGGAATTCGTTATTTTGGATATGGATATTTGGACGGATGAAAGTGAGGCGATGGGTGTTTCGTTAAAGCGGAGGGGAATTCGATGGTTAGGCATTTCATCTGAGCGAATCTTTCAAACGGCTTATCGAGCCTTACGCTTTCGTGCTGAAGATGTTTTATTCCGACCTTTTTCTTCGGCAGATCTGGTAAAACATATCCAACAATTGCGTTTTCAATTGAGAAATGGTCCTGGTCTTCTTTCGACAAACACCATGGATGATGGGAATGCTCTGGATATTGGATATCCGGATTTCTTCTTGACAGACCGGAGGCATGAAAGTCGAATAACCATGGTCGCTTTTTTGACACCTGATAACAGGACCCTTCCTTTAGTTTATGATGAACTGCAACGATATTCTTTTACTGGGAAGAATCAAATCTTCGCTTTATCGGATTTTATTTTATGTGTCCAGGAAACGAAGGAAAAAGAGGTATATAAGGAAGAGTACCAAGCGTTCCTTGCTCACTGGAAAGAAAGAATGGATGAGCCCCTTGCCATCATAATAAAAGCGGCAACTTCAGATGAGTCTTTAAAAAGGATGTATCAGCAAACACGTGAATTTACGAGACAAATCTTTTTCGATGGATATGATATCATTTTAGCCGAAAGTCAGCAGACTTCGCCTCAAGAGATGGATCCATTCCTCACTCCTCTTGAACAAAGACTTTGGATAGAAATGCTCGAACGGCGGGATGCAAAAGCCATCAGGAACTGGATTGAGCGTGAATTCCTTACTTTTGAACGACCATACCCCGACCCGGAAATCGTTCGTATCCGCCTTACAAGCGTACTCGCACAGATTCGTAGGCATATGAAATCATACGACTTGCAAAATGCTTCTCTAGAAGCAATATACTATGATGTATTTCAGCAAATTGTACATAAACCTGTCATCCATCAAATAGTAAAAGAGCTGCATGCGTTCACCACCCATATGCTTCTGCAGGATCATGGACAATTACAGGAAGGGGCACGCACACTTAGCGAAAAAGCAAGGGAGATGATCGAGTCCAACTATTGGGACGCCCAGTGGAATCTAGCGAGTTGTGCAGATACTCTGCGTATCAATAAAAGCACACTCAGCCGTCGTTTTGCGGCTGAATCCGGCGAATCTTTTCGAAATACTCTGCATCAAGTTCGAATTAGGGAAGCTAAACGTTTATTAAAGGAAACGGATTTATCATTGGAGGAAATTTCACAATTAGCCGGCTATTCACATCAAACTTATTTCAATGCCAAATTCAAACTGCTTGAAGGTTGTACACCATCAGCATATCGGTCTGGATTATAAAAAAGGACGATTCAATAAATGAATCGTCCTTTTTTTATTTATTCATAACAATGTAATTATTGAAATTATTCATAAAAAAATAAAGTTAACTGCAAAAACTTAAAATAAATTATAAAATAATCATTAAACTATAATTAATTATTCTGAATTTTTCTTATAGAATGAATATATAACAAAAACAAGGGGGAAATGAAAATGAACACGATTACAAACAAGGTTATCCGTTATACTGGAACAGAATTGCATACTAAAGGATGGCAACAAGAAGCAGTGCTTAGAATGCTTATGAATAATTTGGATCCTGAAGTTGCTGAACGTCCAGAAGATTTGGTGGTATACGGTGGGATTGGGAAAGCTGCTCGTAACTGGGAATGCTTTGATGCAATCGTCAAATCACTAAAAGAGCTTGAAGAAGATGAAACTTTACTTGTCCAATCAGGGAAACCGGTGGCAATTTTTAAAACGCATTCGGATGCACCACGTGTCCTGCTTGCAAATTCAAATATCGTCCCTGCATACGCGAACTGGGAAACATTCCATGAACTTGATAAAAAGGGATTGATGATGTATGGGCAGATGACAGCAGGCAGCTGGATATATATCGGATCTCAAGGGATCGTACAAGGTACATACGAGACCTTTGCCGAGCTTGCAAAACAACATTTCAATAACTCGTTAAAAGGCACCATTACTCTAACTGCAGGTTTAGGCGGAATGGGAGGGGCACAGCCGTTAGCAGTTACGATGAACGGTGGTGTCTGTATCGGGATCGATGTAGATGAGACAAGAATTGACAGGAGGATTGAGACTCGTTATACCGATGTGAAAACGGATTCATTGGATGAAGCCATTCGTTTAGCCAATGAAGCTAAACTTGCAGGGAAAGCATTATCGATTGGTTTGATTGGGAATGCATCAGATATTCTTCCGGAAATGATCGCAAGGAACTTCATTCCTGATGTCTTGACGGATCAGACTTCGGCCCATGATCCGCTAAATGGATATACTCCTTCAGGCCTGTCAATGGTGGAGGCTGCAGAATTACGGAATGCAAATCCAGAAGAGTATATTAAACTCTCTAAAGCTTCAATGGCCAAACATGTAAGAGCGATGCTTGAAATGATGGAAAAAGGAGCCGTGACGTTTGATTATGGCAACAATATCCGTCAAGTTGCGAAAGATGAAGGGGTAGAGAATGCTTTTGACTTCCCAGGCTTCGTTCCAGCTTATATCCGTCCACAATTCTGTGAAGGTAAAGGTCCATTCCGCTGGGTGGCTTTATCTGGTGATCCAGAAGACATTTATAAAACAGACCAAGCCATTTTACGCGAATTCGCTGATAATGAACATTTATGTAACTGGATTAGAATGGCTCAAGAAAAAATTCAGTTCCAAGGTCTGCCTTCCCGTATATGCTGGCTTGGTTATGGGGAGCGCGCACGTTTTGGTAAAATCCTCAATGATATGGTTGCAAGTGGTGAATTGAAGGCCCCGATCGTAATTGGTCGTGACCATTTGGATTCTGGCTCTGTCGCTTCGCCGAATCGTGAAACGGAAGCCATGAAGGATGGTTCCGATGTAGTGGCTGACTGGCCGATCTTAAATGCAATGGTGAATGCTGTGGGCGGTGCAACCTGGGTTTCCGTACATCATGGCGGCGGCGTAGGAATGGGTTACTCCATGCATGCAGGCGTTGTAATTGTGGCAGACGGCACAAAAGAAGCAGCAGCCAGGATTGAGCGAGTGTTGACAACGGACCCTGGGATGGGTGTAGTGCGTCATGTTGACGCAGGATATGAACTGGCTCAGGAAACAGCACGTGAAAGAGGTATTAATATCCCGATGCTTGATAAAGGAATTGATAAATAATGACAAAACCAATTTGGATAAAACATGCCGCTCAACTTGCAACCCTTACCTCTGATAGGAAAGGTCCTCGTTCCAAAGAGGCAATGTCAGAGCTTGGGTTGATCGAAGATGGAAGTATATGGATGGAATCTGGTTTGATCCAAGCGATCGGTACGACCAAAGAATTGGAAGAACTCTATGCAGATAGAATGCATGAAGCTGAAGTCTTTGATGCAACTGGCCATTTGGTGACACCTGGGCTAGTTGATCCACATACGCATGTTGTATATGGCGGGAGTCGGGAACGTGAATTTGAAATGCGTCTTGAAGGCGCAACATATATGGACATTATGAACGCAGGTGGGGGCATTCATGCTACCACCCGCATGACAAGGGAAGCAAGTGAAGAAGAATTGATGGAGCAAACCATGCGACGACTTGATTCGTTTCTCGCTCATGGCGTGACTACAGTAGAAGGTAAAAGCGGTTATGGAATGAATTTGGAAACCGAATTAAAGCAGTTGCGGGTGATGAAAAAGTTACAGGAAGAGCATCCGATTGATCTAGTTCCTACTTTTATGGGAGCCCATGCGGTTCCAAAGGATTATAAAGGCCGCGAGGATGAATTTGTCGATCATCTGATTAATGATATGCTTCCAATCGTCTCTGAAGAGAAGCTGGCTGAATTCAATGATGTATTTTGTGAAAAGGGGGTCTTTACCCCTGAACAATCAGAGCGGATTTTAACGGCCGGAAAAAAATACGGCTTGATTCCTAAAATTCATGCTGATGAAATTGAGCCATACGGTGGAGCTGAATTAGCTGCGAAGATAGGAGCCATTTCAGCTGAGCATTTGTTAAAAGCTTCCGATGAGGGGATTACTGCCATGGCGAAGTCAGGTACCATTGCCTGCTTGCTTCCAGCCACCGCCTTGTATTTACGGGAAGAAGCGGCCCCTGGAAGACGAATGGTTGATGAAGGCGTAGCTGTTGCCATTTCGACCGATTGTAATCCTGGATCTTCACCGACAACTTCCATGCCGCTTGTCATGAATCTGGCATGCATTTCGATGCGGCTTACCCCTGCAGAAGCTCTGACGGCGGCGACATACAATGCTGCTTGTGCAATCAACAGGCAAGAAAAGGTCGGATCGCTTGAAGTCGGAAAACAAGCGGATGTCGTTTTATGGAATGTTGAAAACTATCAGGAGTTGCAATATCTATTTGGAGTCAATCACGTTAAGTCTGTATGGAAAAATGGTGTGCAAGTTGTGAATGATAAAGTGAAGACTGATTTCAAAAGCCTGACTGGTCTATAAAATTCACTAAAAGA
The DNA here is from genome assembly GCF_006680105.1 of Bacillus sp. B4EP4a. NCBI lineage: Bacteria > Bacillati > Bacillota > Bacilli > Caryophanales > Bacillaceae > Bacillus > Bacillus sp. B4EP4a. Next base: position 31,528 of record NZ_VHIK01000018.1, on the reverse strand, counting down.
AGAGAGACTATACAATCCATCATTAGGTTGACCGGATCTCTCATGAAACGCATTTAATGAACTTCAATCTATGTATCAGGAGCCTCTTTATATCCGCTGGAATTTTGGCGGATGTAAAAAGGCTTTGATACGTACAACATGATCTAACAGAATTCCAAGTTGCCAAAGCAGGTGATGTATTTGATACTTCAGTTGCACTGGCATACATGCTTCTACCCATGGTGGAATGCCTGCTAATGGGTTTTTTGATATTTTACTAAAAATTGGCCAGTATCCGATTGTCATGCAAATTGATTTTGTCAGTCTTGATCCGAGCTACTCTATGGGGTCAAAACAGTCAGAATTAGGGTATTCATCGCTGCAATTTATTACAGGCTGCATAATGCAGACTAGATTTAGGGTTTTAGGATGACTGTTTTTATGTTTAAAATCAGTCAGTATTGCTGCTCTCTAACAAACATCAAGGAGTGATCACATGTTGAGAAATAACTATCGTTATTTTATCATTTTTATGATTATTGTTATTACAATCATAAATTATATTGATAGAGGTGCACTTTCATATGCCCAAGCTGAAATAATCAAGGAGTTCAATTTAGATCCAGTAAGTTGGGGAGCGATCCTGGGGTATTTTGGATATGGATATATATTCGGTGCACTATTTGGTGGTGCTTTAGCAGATAAGAAAGGCCCTAAATTCATGTGGATCATTGCCGGAACTACATGGTCTTTTTTTGAAATTGGGACAATATTCGCAGGTCACATAGGTGCAGCATTATTTGGAGGCTCTGCCTTGGCAGGATTTGCGGTGTTTCGTGTTTTATTTGGTTTAGCTGAAGGACCTACCTTATCAACGATGAACCGAACGATGGCAAACTGGGTATCTCCTAAAGAAAAAGGGTTTGCTGTAGCACTTGGATTAGTTGGAACGCCAATTGGAGCATTAATTACTGCACCCATCGTAGTAGGTCTTCTAACATTCACTAACTGGAAAGTAACATTTGTTATTCTCGGTATATTAGGCTTTATTTGGGTAGCAATCTGGAACAAAGTATTTACAAACTTACCTGAAGATCATCCAAGAGTCTCGAAAACCGAACTAGAAGAAATTCGAAGAGCAGATATTTTAATAAAAGGTGAGACGAAATTAGACGAACAAATAAATGTACCATGGTACCATTTTTTTAAAAACCCTACGTTAGTATTTAATGCAATTGGATATTTTGCCTTTTTATATGTAAATATTTTATTACTTACATGGACCCCAAAATATCTGCAAGATGAATTTAATTATTCACTTTCTTCACTTTCATATATTGGGATGATTCCCTGGGTAGGAGCTATTATCACTGGATTATTAGGTGGTAAAATCTCGGATATATTACGCAGGAAAACAGGGAATTTACGAATTGCCAGATCTTGGTTCACAGTAGTCTCATTATTTTGTACAGCTGTATGTTTTATGTTGATTCCGACTGTCGAGAGTGCGGCGGCCGTACTTGCTTTAATGTGTATAGGAAATGCCTTTAATTATTTACCTAATTCCATTTATTGGATCGTGGTTCTGGATACAGAACCGAATAAAGCTGGAACATTTGGCGGGGTAACTCATTTCATTGCCAATCTGGCTACCATTATTGCCCCTACATTGACAGGAAGTCTTGTCGCCATATATGGATATAATGCCATGTTTATTGCAGCATCAATAGCCGTCACGATTGGCATGATAGCCATGGTTTTCGTGAAGCCTGGCAAACAAGGTAACACATCGGAAACCACCAATAATATGGTTAGCTAAGATAAGGCATAAATGGATGTATATTGATTACGGATTATGTATTTCACTTTCAGAAGAAGTTTATAAGAGGAGCATCCGATTGATCTAGTTCCTACTTTTATGAGAGCCCATGCGGTTCTAAAGGATAATAAAGGCCGTGAGCATGAATTTGTCGAGTAAAAACCCTCTTTAAGGCCATTTGTGAAGAGTGATTCCTAAAGCCTGACTGTCCTTTAAGAATCACTAAAAAAGATAAGGCCTTGATCTTCAGTCAATGTCTACCCATTTCAGCAGATGAATTGGGCTTTTAGAAGTATTTATCCACATGTAATGGTGTTGAATAGTAGGATGGTGGTTTATCATCCTACCCATTGGCAGCGTTAAACACTTTACTGCTTTACAGTGAAATTAAATGAAAGTGTTTTAAGGAAAATGTGGAAATGAATCTCCATGTGGAGGGAATTTTATGTGGGTAATCACCATCCATTCGAAAAATGGCATAAAAATGTTTGAGTTTACCACAGAAAAGGAAGCTAGGGAAAAATTTGAGGTAATAGAAGGCTGTAAAATCCTTAGTGAAGTCATTTATTTCAATGATAAACAATTGATCGAATCCTAAAACTATATTTTCATAATTAAATAGAAATTAAAAGGTAGAATGGTTTGAAACAAATTATAAAAAGATTACTATTTCATAATATTCTTTGCCGAATAAGTACTAGTCTTAACCATAAAATGAAAACTACCTGTACGTGCAAAATTTCTAACAGGTGTACATTCCTTGTTTGGAAGGTCAGTAAAATATCATTTTTTAGTGTGAACTGAAATCTATTCATTTAATTTCAGGGTCAATACCGGAGTACTGCAGTAAAATTTTTTTTGATCCATAAATCTGATAAATCAAAAAATGGAGGGGATTCTTTGAACGAACAAAAGATCACTATGGACGATGCCCCATTTAATAAGTTTCATTTTCGTATTGCTGGCCTTACCTTTGGATCAAGCTTCTGTGATGGTTATTCACTTGGAATCATTGCGATGGCTCTGACAGTACTTGGTCCTCAATTGGAGTTAAATGCAATGTGGACTGGATTGATCGGAAGTTCTGCATTAATCGGTCTTTTTGGGGGAGCGTTGGTATTTGGAAGACTTTCTGATCGTATTGGCAGACAGAAAATCTTTCTCGTAAACTTTTTACTGATCACGATTGCTACTATTTTACAATTTTTTGTTAGTGGTCCAGAAGAACTTCTCATTTTACGTTTACTAATTGGTTTTGGACTTGGAGGAGATTATGCTGTCGGTACGACTCTACTCGCCGAGTTTTCACCAAAAAAGTATCGCTCCTCGCTCCTCGCGTCTATAAACGTAGTATGGACGCTTGGATATGTAGCATCAAACTTTGTTGGTCATTACCTGGGACAGGTTGGATCAGACTCATGGCGTTGGATGCTTGTCAGTGCTGCTATTCCCGCTATTGTGGTTTTGATCTTACGAATAGGAACGCCTGAATCACCAAGGTGGCTTGTCAGCATGGGGCGTTTCGAAGAAGCTCGCCAGATTGTAAAAAAACACCTTGGACCGAACGTTGAAATGGGAGAAACGACTACTGGTACGGAAAATCAAAAGACTTTAGGATTTAGTGGGCTTTTCAGCAAAAAGCTTCGTAAGCGTACGGCATTTGGTGGAATATTCAAATTAACTCTTGTTATTCCGTACTTTGCAATCTACACTTTCCTTCCGTCGATACTAAGTACAATGGGTTTTGAACAAAACTTTTTTGCCGATACGATGCTGAATCTATTCTTGCTTGTTGGGGCAATTGTTGGTCTTTGGTTGCTTGCAAAATTTTCTCGTAGAGGATTTACCATCGGGGCTTTTACGATCCTTACTGTTTCATTGTTTTCACTCAGCTTCTTACACAATGGTTCTCAATTCTTAATGTTGACAGCCTTCTTAATCTTTACATTTTTCATGTCAGCAGCATCAAACCTTACATTAGTTTACCCAGCAGAGCTTTTTCCAACTGAGATTCGTGGATCGGGAATAGGAATGGTTACGGCCATTAGTCGGATTGGTTCTGCAATTGGTACATTTCTGCTGCCTATTAGTCTAAATTCATTCGGGTTAAGTACATCAATGATCGGTATGGCTGTAGTCCTGCTAATCGGTTTGATTGTATCGATTGCTTGGGCACCTGAAACGAAGAATCTTTCCTTGCACGAAGCGAGTGACCCATTACTAGAAGCGGGGAACTTTTCGAAGGGAACCGATATTCCCTTTACAGAAAATAAGAAAATAACATAAGATTAATTTCTAAATGAGAAGGACCAAAACTTTTTTCTCCTTCTTGATGAGTCAAAGGAGAGGAGATGTGTAAGGATGACAACGACCGATTGTTTACACCCTAAAGATATTAAAGAGGTTGCACTAGGTGATGGTGCAATCTCAATCGAAGAGATGATAGCGGTTGCAAGATATGGTGCAATCGTTACCTTCACACAGGCGTATTGTGAAAGGGTGGATCAATCACGAAGCTTAATAGAAAAGTTTTTAGATGATAATAGATTGATTTACGGTGTAACGACAGGGTTTGGCAGTAATATGACGGAGGTGATTTCTCCAGAAGACGCAGAAACCCTTCAACGGAATATTGTTCGTTCTCATGCTGTTTCGGTTGGGGAACCTCTTGAAAAAGAAGTAGTAAGAGCCATTCAATTGATGATACTTGTAAACTTAGGTCAAGGCTATTCAGGTGTCCGTTTACAAGTATTAAAACTTATTGCTTCATCTTTAAATCACGATGTACTTCCCTATGTTCCAGGTGATGGGTCAGTGGGATATTTGTCTCCTGAAGCACACATGGCCTTATTGTTGATCGGGGAGGGACGGGCGTGGTACAACGATGAGCTTCTATCGGGAAAGGATGCGCTAGCGCAATCTGGATTGAAGCCAGTTACGCTTGGGTGTAAAGAAGGACTGGCTCTAATAAGCGGAACTCCTTCCGTCACTGCTCTGGCTGCTCTGGCTTTATACAATAGCATGCAAGCAGCTAAAACCGCAGACATTACGGGTGCTATGTCCTTAGAAGTGCTAAAAGGTACAATTAAGGCATTTGATCCCCGTCCCCATGCAATAAAAAAGCATGAGGAACAGGCTAAGACAGCCAGAAATGTTACAAGGATACTGGAAGACAGCCAAATCATTGATACATACAAGGAACATAGATTACAAGATGCGCTTAGTTTACGATGCATTCCACAAGTCCATGGAGCCATAAAAAGAGTATTGAAAGACGCTGCTGTTTCAATTGAGAATGAAATGAACTCTGTAAGTGACAATCCTTTGATTTTTCCGGAAGAGGAATATGGGATTGCACTCATGGCTGGAAATTTTGATGGTTCATTTGTAGGGATGTACGCGGATACGATAGCCATAGCGTTAGCAAACCTAGCGAAAATAACAGAACGCAGAATAGATCGCCTAGTAAACCATCACCTTAGTGAATTACCTAATTTCTTAGTGGTGAATCCTGGTTTAAATAGTGGCTACATGATCCCACAATATACAGCCGCCGGACTATTAAACGAGATAAGGGTGCTCTCGCATCCAGCGACAGTAGATAATACCCCTACATGCGCCAATCAAGAAGATTTGATAAGTTTTGCCTATTTTGCTTCAAAGAAAGCCTATCAAATTTCAAAGAAACTTGAATATATTTTAGCTATTGAACTGATGACGGCAACGCAAGCAATGGATTTTCATCTGCCCTTGAAACCATCGCCTGTTACGGAGGGTGTATATCATTTAGTTCGGAGTCAAGTCCCGATGGTGGAAGAAGATCGGTTTTTTCATCCTGACATTGAAGCGATTTATAGACAAATTCATGAAGGGGAAATAGTTATGCTAGTTGAAAAGGAGATCGGGGAAATGGAGTTCTAAAAAAAAAGATGGAAGCTGTTTTACTTTATTTTATAGAGTAAAGGGGCTTCCTTTTTCATTAAGGATCATATGAATGATTGCTGTTAAACTAGAATGATTGTATGATTCATCTAAAAAGGAGGGAAGCAAGATGCACTATGATGTAATTGTAATTGGAGCTGGTTCCATGGGAATGTCTTCAGGATATTTTCTATCAAAAAAAGGACAAAAAGTATTATTATTGGATTCCTTTGTTCCTCCTCATAATAAAGGCAGCCATCACGGGGAAACAAGAATTATTAGACATGCTTATGGCGAAGGGAGGGAGTATGTTTCTTTGGCACTTAAATCCCAAAAGCTATGGGGGGAGTTGGAAAAAAATACGGGAAAGCAATTGTTTCTTCCAACGGGGGTCCTGAATGCTGGAAGCGAAAATTCCACCTTCATTAAGCAAGTGAAAGCTGGTTCGAAGGAATATGGTTTACCAATGGAAATCTTGGATTCAAATCAAATTCATGATAGATGGCCTGGTATAACACTGCCAGAAGACTTTATTGGGTGCTTTGAATCGACTTCGGGCGTGTTAAATAGTGAAGAGTGCATTAGAGCGTATCAACAACTTGCGAAATCTAATGGTGCCGACATAATTGTAAACAGTGAAGTAAGGAAGATAGTTGTTCATAGTGATGGGGTCACGATTAAAACGGATGAACAGACATTCCACTCAGAATCTTTAGTGGTTACAGTTGGGGCATGGGCTCCAAAAATATTAGCGATGTTAGATTTAAATCTGCCTCTAGAACCTATCAGAAAAACATTTGCATGGTTTCATGCAAATGAAAAATTATATAATCATCATGACTTTCCAGCTTTTACTTTTGATACTTCTATTGGTACATATTATGGCTTTCCAAGTATAAATGGTTCTGGATTGAAAATAGGGAGACATGATGGAGGAAACCGTATAAATCCTGATGGCTGTATTGAAGGGTTTGGTGAATTGGATGATGATGAGGGTGATTTGGTGAAGTTTTTACAGAAATATATGCCTGCTGATCAAAAAATGAAATATGGGAAAACTTGCATCTACACCATGACCCCTGATGAGCATTTTATAGTGGATAAACATCCTTATTATCCACACATTGCTATAGCAGCGGGTTTCTCTGGACACGGTTTTAAATTCAGCAGTGTCATGGGTGAAATTTTGAGTGACTTGATTATCTCCGGTACGAGCAAGGAAGATATATCATTGTTTTCTATTAATCGATTTAATTAAAAATGAGAAGACTTGAAAAAAATATTTCGCCATCGAGATGAAAATATAAAATCACAAGTTTAACTTGAACCTGCATATAGAATGAAAATCAAAGTCGTTGATTCCTTATCATAGGAATCAACGACTTTTTTAGTCAGCAAAAAAAGGTTTTGCACTTGTTTTTGCCGGTCTATTGATATTACATCTATGTATTATTTTTTTACATTAATCTATGTACATAACCTCCTGTTTAATCAAAGATAATAGTAGAAGAAAACATAAATGATATTCAAGATTAATGAAAAAATACAAAAACATATGTTAGGTTAGCTAACAATTGTATTGTCGAAATAAAAAAAACATGCTAGAATAAGAATATTCCGAAATATGAAACGTCAATTCCGAATTTCGGAATTTTATGAAATTTAATGAAAGTGAAATATTTTTATCTACATATTTATAGGTTTTATTGTTCGAAATTTCTGTAAATAGGAGGAGTGTACAATGAATACAGTTGATTTGAATTGTGATTTAGGAGAGAGCTTTGGCACATATCGAATTGGAAATGATGCAGAGATTTTGGATTATGTAACATCTGTCAATGTTGCTTGTGGATTTCATGCTGGCGATCCGACCGTTATGAGAAAAACGGTTCAGCTTGCTTTAGAGAAAGAAGTAAAAATCGGAGCCCACCCAGGTTTCCAGGATTTAATAGGTTTTGGCAGACGCAATATGAATATTTCACCACAGGAAGCTTATGATATTGTTGTCTATCAAATTGGTGCATTAAATGGCTTTTTGCAATCTGAAGGCGGGAATATGCAACATGTTAAACCACATGGTGCTTTGTACAATATGGCGGCAAAGAATAAAGAGTTGTCTCTTGCCATAGCTGAAGCTGTATACAAAATTAATCCTGAGCTCATTTTATTTGGCTTGTCGGGCAGTGAATTAATACGTGCTGGACAGACCATTGGATTACAAACGGCTAGTGAAGTGTTTGCGGATCGGACATATCAACAAGATGGTTCATTGACTTCTCGTATGAAAGCGCATGCAATGATAGAAAATGATGATGATGCTGTTGCACAAGTAATTCGAATGGTTAAAGAAGGAAAGGTTTTATCACAGCAAGGAACTGATGTGGCTTTAAAGGCAGATACAATTTGTATTCATGGGGACGGAGCACATGCTTTAACCTTTGCTCGTCATGTAAAAAAATCCTTAGAAATATCTGAAATTACAGTTAAGTCTATTTCTACATAAAATCACAAACATCTAGGAGGTAGATTTCATTGGAGCCAATCAAAAATACGACAGATCAGAAAAAAAATCATTCTAAGCCAAAAAATAACCGGACATTATTGCTAGGTGCAGCATTTCTTATGGCAACATCAGCCATAGGACCAGGTTTTTTAATGCAGACAACTGTTTATACCCAAAGTCTTGCAGCAAGTTTTGGGTTTGTTATCCTTATTTCAGTTATTCTTGATATTTTTGCACAAACAAATGTATGGCGCATTATTGCTGTATCTGAAAAACGAGGACAAGAGATTGCAAACATGGTTCTTCCAGGACTAGGTTATGTTCTAGCGGCACTCATAGTTATGGGGGGGCTAGCATTTAATATAGGGAACATCGCAGGAGCTGGACTTGGTCTAAATGCGATGATTGGAATTTCCCCAACAACTGGAGCAGCAATTAGTGCAGTTATTGCAGTATTAATATTTGTAGTAAAAGAAGCGGGAAAAGCTATGGACCGCTTTACACAAATCGCAGGCTTTTTTATGATCTGTTTGATGATATATGTTGCATGGACAACTTCTCCTCCAGTTGGAGAAGCAGTAGTGAAGACATTTGCACCTGATAAGATTGATATTATCGCAATCGTTACATTAGTTGGGGGATCTGTGGGTGGCTATATTACATTTGCTGGCGGTCATCGTCTATTGGATGCAGGAGTGAAAGGTGTCGGAGCACTGCCACAAGTAACAAAGAGTTCAGTAATGGGTATTTTAATAACCACAGTTATGCGAGTTGCATTATTTTTAGCAGTTCTAGGTGTTGTATCTAAAGGCTTGCAAATTGATTCAGAAAACCCTGCGGCATCCGTTTTTCAACTTGCTGCTGGAAATGTAGGTTATAAAATGTTTGGTATTGTTATGTGGGCTGCAGCAATCACATCAGTAGTTGGTGCTGCATATACTTCTGTTTCGTTTATCAGAACATTCAGCGAAAAAATAAATAAAAAGGCTAACTGGATTATCATTGGCTTTATAGTCGTATCGACCATTTGCTTTCTATTAATTGGTCAACCGGTTAAAGTACTACTTGTAGTAGGGGCAATTAATGGTCTGATTTTACCAATTGCACTTGGTACACTTTTAATTGCGGCATATAAGAAGAATATTGTGGGTGATTATAAACATCCTTTATGGTTGACGATTTCCGGCGTATTTGTGGTAATCATCATGGCGTTAATGGGCGTATATACATTAATGAAACAACTGCCCGCTCTTTTTTAATGATACATCAATAAAACGGGGTGGAAGTGGCGTGCTAGTTTGTCACTGACTCCCAGTTCTTAATAGGAGATGAATATTAATGATCGATCTTTCTCAAGCTACCCCGGCTGAATTGCGCGCAATGATCCGCAACAATGAATTGATTAAGCCAACTGCTGGCATGGCAAACGGATATGCACAAGCAAACTTGGCCATCTTAAAAAAAGAGCATGCTTTTGATTTTTTATTGTTTTGTCAGCGTAATCCTAAGTCTTGTCCACTTCTAGACGTAACAGAAATTGGTTCTCCTATTCCTAAATTTGCTGCTCAGTCTGGTGATATACGTACAGATATTCCTAAATACCGGATATATAAATACGGTGAATTAATGGAAGAAGTAACGGATATTTCAGATTATTGGGAAGATGATATGGTTGGGTTTTTAATCGGTTGCAGCTTTACATTTGAACATGCCCTTTTAAACAACGATATTTCCATTCGTCATATTGAAGAGAACAGTAATGTACCGATGTATAAAACGAATATTTCATGTGTTGAAGCAGGGATATTTCACGGGAAAATGGTAGCGAGCATGCGTCCGATTCCTCAGAAAGATGTGGTGCGAGCGGCTCAAGTTACATCGCGTTTTCCTGCTGTTCATGGTGGTCCAATCCATATTGGAGATCCGGAGGCGATTGGTGTTTCTAACATACAGCAACCTGATTTTGGTGATGCAGTAACGATTCGTGAAGGAGAAGTGCCGGTCTTCTGGGCTTGTGGAGTAACGCCTCAATCTATCGCAATGGAAACAAAACCGGCGATTATGATTACGCATGCACCAGGACATATGTTTATAACGGATATCCGTGATGAAAAATTAGGCGTTTTATAATATTACTAACAGAAAGAGTTGAGTTCTATGCCGGAAAAGCTTTTGAATAAAACTACATGCATACTGTCTCCCTTAGGCGATTCCGCAATCGTGATTACATTTGGGAATGAAATTAAATACGACATTCACAAAAAAATTAAAATGTTTATGGATTTGCTTGAAGATGAACCTTTTGTTGGATTTATAGAATGTGTGCCGGCTTTTACAAATTTGACAGTTTTTTATGATCCTCTAGTTATCTATAAGAAACAAAAACAAAGCAATAATGATGAATTTATTTCCCCATATGAAGTGGTTCGTTCTATCATGGAAAGGAAACTACAGTGGTTAAAAGAAGATAAAAAGCTGACACACCGAACTGTTTCTATTCCTGTATGTTATGGGGGGGAATATGGCCCGGATTTGGAATATGTAGCTCGTTATAATAATTTAACTACTGATGAAGTCATCCATATTCATTCAAATGGTGAGTACTTAGCCTATATGATTGGATTTGCTCCAGGTTTTCCGTTTCTCGGTGGACTATCAGAAAAAATTGCAACACCTAGACGATCTTCTCCTAGAATGACCATACCAACAGGAGCAGTTGGAATTGCAGGTATGCAAACGGGTGTATATCCAATATCTACGCCTGGAGGGTGGCAATTAATTGGACAAACGCCAACCAAACTATTCTTACCAGATGTTAATCCTCCAAGCCTATTACAAGCAGGAGACATTGTGAAATTCCATCCAATTTCTAATCAAGAGTATAATGAAATTATTCTTAAGGAGGGGTTACAGTGAGCCTGCGTGTAATCAAACCGGGATTATTAACTAGTATTCAGGATCTTGGAAGAAAAGGGTTTCAGCAACATGGAGTGATTGTAAGCGGCGCAATGGATGCATATTCCCTAAGAATTGCCAATATGTTAGTTGGCAATAAAGAAAGTGAAGCGGCCATGGAAATTACGTTAATGGGTCCGACTCTTAAAATAGAAAAAAATTGCTTGATCGCGATAACAGGTGGAAATTTATCACCTACTATTGACAGTCAAGCTGTTCCAATGTGGAAGCCTGTTTATGTAAAAAAAGGCTCTATTCTTCGATTCGCGGGATGTAAATCAGGTTGTAGGACTTATTTGTCTGTAGCGGGAGGATACGCTATTTCTACAGTTATGAATAGTAAAAGTACATATCTAAGAGGGGAAATTGGGGGCTATAAGGGAAGAGCATTAAAAGTAGATGATGTTGTGGATTTTAATGAAACTTCTACGATTCTAGATAACCGGGAGTTTAAAGAAGCGTTTATCGCTCCAAAGTGGTTTGTCAATGAAAAGGAGTTTATGCCAAGTCGCATGCCAGTTATTCGTTTCATAGATGGAAGCCAGTACGATTATTTTACGGACTCTAGTAAAGTTAGTTTTGCAGAGAATTTGTTTAAAGTTTCAAACCAATCTGATCGTATGGGCTATAGAATATCAGGTCCTTTGTTAGAGTTACAGGATAAAAGGGAGCTATTGTCTGAAGCAGTAACTAACGGGTCTGTTCAAGTTCCTCCTGATGGAAACCCTATTATTCTTCTTGCGGATAGCCAAACAACGGGAGGGTATCCTAAGATAGCTCAAGTGATTACTGCAGATTTACCATTAATTGCTCAGGTCAAACCAGGGGAATCTATTCAATTTTCACGAGTAACCTTAAAAGAAGCCGAGCAGCATTTCCTTCAAAAAGAACAACAATTAAAAGATTTAAAGGTTTCGATTTCATTATTTCTAAAAAACAGCATGTAATATAGTTACTTCATCAAGAAGTAACAAAAGGAAGAGAGTACTCTTATTAAAAGGATACTCTCTTCCTTTTGTTAATACATAATAAGTGAAAGATGGAGCCTCTATTTATTTTCTTTATTCAAGGCAGTTTTTCAAATAAATTGTTGCTTTATTTTACCTTAATACTTGATGGCTGATGTGACTCCAACAAGTATTTTCTTTAATGACTGTATCAAGAATTACTTTATCTTGCATTTAAGCTTAGTATTAACCGTTGAATTTCTATGTGGATTTTTATCGCTCCTATCTGATTAAATGTTTCGATCTATCAGAATTCTCTATCCCATTTTACTATGTATGTGCAGTTCTTCTTTCAGTCAATAAAAATCTTGAATACTAATATCTTTTTGTGAGATTATGTCTCAATAATTTAACCTCTATATACTTATTTTCATTAAAAAACATTTGTTTTCGGTAATCGATTTTATCATATGCAAAGACTGCAAAAACAACAAACATCCCTTAATCATACTAACATCTAGAAAAACTTCCATCAGCATTTCCTCCATTGCAAAATAAAATATAAAAACTGGAAAAGAGAAAACTTGAACATTGAAATATAGTACAGGCAGTTCTGCACATCAGAACTGTTTTTTTATTTTAAAAGATAGGGGAATTTTCCCCTTAGGATAGGGAAGTCCCCCGATATAGAACAATCGGGAAAGATCTTACAATTAGAGTATGGTAATTGTTTGTAATAAGGAGGAATAGTAATGCAGGCAAAAGTCGCAGTAAATCAAAAAACAGGCAAATCAATTGATAATGCTTTTGCATCACATTTTGCTAAGTCTATGTTTCTAGCAGTTTGCGGACTTGTATTCTTATCGTTTATTGGTACGAGAATGTTTACACATGTAGATTTAAACCTTTATGGCTATATGATGGGGACGATTATTTTTATTGGGGGGTTCTTTTACAGGTTTATCGCATGGGGAGAAAGGCCGCCAACAAAGGTTTTTATAAAAAAAGGCATCAAACTGATATTTAGAAAATCAACGCCTAAAACATCAGTTGAACATTTAGCAACATACAATTTCATCTGGAATAGGGGAATTTACCGATGGACTCAGCACGTTCTAATCGGATGGGGATGTATCCTTTCCTGCTTCGTGACATTCCCTCTAGTATTTGGATGGATGTACTTTACCATGGACGACAATGGCTACTACAACATCATCGCAATGGGGATCCAGGTAATAACAGTACCAGCTAATGGGATCATTGCGTACATATCATATAACGCTCTGAACATTACTGCTGTAATGGTCATTGCCGGAGTATGCATGGCTCTTTACCGCCGCTTGAAAAATATGCAGGCAAGAGCAGAACAACAATTCATGTATGACTTCCTTCCATTATTCATGCTGTTATTGGTCAGCGTTACAGGATTGGCATTAACGTTCATGAACATCTTTTTGCACGGTGCAGGACAGCCAGCCATGTCCCTGATTCACCAGTGGTCAGTCATTATTACACTGATTTATCTTCCGTTCGGAAAACTTGCTCACATACCTTTCCGCCCACTGAGTGTATTTGCCAGAAACTACAGAGAGCATTATGCGGAACAATCCATGAAAGAATGCAAAGTTTGCGGTAATGAGTTTGTTTCAACAGAACAATCAAAAGATGTCATAGAGGTTCTCGGTAAGAATGAAATAGAATTTCAAACGAAGGATGGCCACCATCTCGCCGAAATGTGCCTACCTTGCCGAAGAAAATACCGGATTGCCCAATTTTCCGGATTTCCTATCCACGAGGTAAAAGTTAAGGAGGCTAACCAGAATGCAAAGGGATAAGTTTTTTAAAGATGCAAAGAATTTGTTACACCCTAATGAAACATTGGTTAAAACGCATTGTGCATATTGTGGAATGCAGTGTGGAATGAATTTAAGGGTAAATAGAGCGACAAATAAAATCATTGGGGTTGAACCACGTTATGACTGGCCCGTAACTGTTGGGAAAATGTGTCCAAAAGGGGTTACAGCTTACCAGCAGACGAACCATGATGATCGCATTTTAACACCGCTTATTCGTGATGATGCATCATTAAAGGGAACAAAGGAAGGCTTCCGAGAAGCCAGCTGGGATGAAGCATATGATTTAATCGCGAAAAAATTCAGTGAGCTTCAAAAAAAATATGGAAAAGATTCATTATCCGTTTTCAGCGGCGTATCAATGACGAATGAAAAATGTTATTTAACAGGGAAATTTGCACGTGTGGCTCTTGGCACGCGCTACATTGACTATAATGGCCGATTCTGCATGTCTAGTGCGGCCGGGGGATTCCTTCGTTCTTTCGGCGTAGATAGAGGTTCAACATTACCCTGGACAGATATTCATGAAACTGATTGCTTATTTCTTGCAGGAAGCAACACAGCAGAATGCCATCCAACTTCTATGTTCAGAGTCTGGAACGTTCAAGAAAGAGGCGGTTACATTATCGTGGCGGATCCCCGCGAAACGCCTGTTGCGAGAAGAGCGGATGTTCATCTTGACTTGAAACCGGGAACGGACCTTGCCCTTGCTAATGGAATCTTAAATGAATTAATTCAAAATGGTTATGCTGATGAAGAATTTATTAATAATCATACAAATGGATTTGAAGAAACAAAAGAGCTTGTAAAAGATTTTACGCCGGAATATACGAGTGAGCTTACAGGTGTTGCACCGGAAAAGATCATTCGCGCAGCAGAGATTTATGGAAGATCACCGAATGCAGTTGTCATGTTTGCCCGTGGAATTGAACAGCAGCATAAGGGCGTTGACAATGTGTCTGGATATACAAACATGGCGCTTGTAACAGGTAAGATTGGCCGTCCGAAGTCTGGTGTAGCAACTTTCACTGGTCAAGGAAACGGACAGGGTGGACGCGAGCATGGTCAGAAAGCGGATTTATTGCCAGGATACCGGAAAATTACGAATCCTGAACATGTGGAAGAAGTTTGTAACGTATGGAATATCACTCCGGAAGAAATGCCTAAGCCTGGTGTTTCGGCTTATGAAATGTTTGAACTGATGGAGCAAAAAACGATTCGCGGATTATATCTGCTATGTTCTAATCCTGCAGTATCTGCGCCTAACCTGAATTTTGTCAGAAGGGCGATGAAAAACCTGGATTTTATGCTGTGTTCGGATTTCTATCTTTCTGAATCAGCAGAGTTTGCGGATGTGATCCTGCCGTCCGTAACGTGGTCAGAAGATGAAGGAACAGTTACAAACCTTGAAGGGCGAATTATTAAGATAAATAAGGCACAAGAACCAATCGGAAAATCTAAGCCCGATTGGCAAATACAAGTAGAGCTTGCAGAACGTCTTGGGAGAGGAAGATATTTTTCCCATTTGAAAACTGCAAAAGATGTGGCAGATGAATTCAGACTGGCCAGTAAAGGCGGAAATGCCGATTATTACGGCGCCACATGGGATAAGATTGACAAACAGGACGGGGTATTTTGGCCTTGTAAGGATGCAAATGACAAGGGAACGCCGCATATGTTCTTGGATAAAAAATTCTATCACGCAGACGGTAAAGCGAAAATTTGTGCACTTCCTTACCGTCCCCCTGCTGAGGAGCCAGATGAAAAATATCCGCTTCGTTTAACAACTGGACGTGTCGTTTACCACTATCTATCAGGGAACCAGACGAGAAGAATTCAGTTCCTTCGTGATATGTGTCCGGAACCTTACGTGGAAGTACATCCGGATACAGCAAAAAAATACAATATGGACCATGAGGATAAGGTCCGCCTGTATACCCGAAGAGGTGAGGCAATCTATAAAGTGAAAATTACAGAAGCAATTCGTGAAGACACTGTATTTGTTCCATACCACTTTGGGCACGAGCAATCTATCAATCTATTAACCATTGCAGCGCTTGATCCAATGTCCCGTATGCCGGAATTTAAGGTCTGTGCAGCCCAAATGGAAAAAGTCGAAATAAAGAAGGTGCAATAAATGAAAAAGAGGCTCTACTTAGAACTTGAAAACTGCATAGGATGCAGGTCTTGTCTAGCGGCTTGTACACAATGCGGAGGGCATGAAGAGCGGAACAGAAACTATGTATATGATGTAAACCCTCTGGTCAATCGGCAAACGATGCCTCTTATGTGCCTTCATTGCGTAAATCCTGCCTGTGCAAGGAGTTGTCCGGCCCAGGCAATCCAAATCCATGAGACAGGGGCCGTGTTATCAGCACTCGTTGAAAAATGTATCGGCTGCCAAAATTGTACGATTGCTTGCCCATATGGAATACCGAAATTTGACACTGAACAAAACTTAATGTACAAATGCGATTTATGTATCGACCGGACAAAAGACAGTATCCCGCCAATGTGTGCAAGTGTTTGCCCATCCAATACACTTCAATGGTTGACAGATGAAGAAATTGAAAATAAGAGAAAACAATTTAATCTAGATAATGGAAAATGGGTGACTAGCCTTCCTTATCTTGAAAGTGAAACGAACGTTAAGGTAAATCTCCCAGGTATTTTACAGGGGATAACTAAGCTATATTAGGAGGGATTAAGATGCCGTCAGATAAAAATAATAAAATTCCCTTTAATGAAGATAATTACACTCATAATATTGAACGGAATAATGAAAGAAAGCTTGACAGACGTGGGTTCATGAAAACATTGGTGGGTGCTGCTGGCGTATTCGCCATTTCCTCCCTCCCTTGGGGGGCGGTAGCGGCTAAAGAATTGATGGGGCTTGGGGAGAAGGAGTATCCTCACAAAAAAATCACAGATGTAAGCAAACTTGCAATTGGTGACGCAAAGAATTTTAAATTTCCAGGTGATCATGATGATGCCATTTTGATCAGATTGTCAGAAAAGAAATACGTAGCATACCAAAATGCATGCACACATCTTCGCTGCCCAGTTTTCTGGGTGAAGGAAGAGGGCGAGATGATCTGCCCTTGCCATCATGGGAAATTTGATGTTGAAACAGGTGTTCCATCTGCAGGGCCGCCAAGAAGGCCGCTGCCTCAGATTCAGGTGAAAGTGGAAAATGGGGCGGTATACGCAGTAAGGGTGAAGCGTTATGAAGTTTAAGTTTATCGGTGTCGCGTTGCATTGTGCCTTCTTGATGATGAATATTGTATTTACCCAATTCATGGTTCACCAATTTTATTATGAAAATTATGTAAATGTTTTAATATTTGGGGGATTAAACATAGTGGTGTTTCCCTTAGCGTTATTTACTTATAAAAAAACGAAAAACGAAAAGGCGTGAATCAAATGAACAGTGAAACATACTTTGATTTTTGTTTTGTAAAAGAAGCATCTGGAAATTTTGCTGCTGAAATCGATAAGCTCCTTTCAGACCTTTTTAAAGATGTCCGTCTTAACTGGTATTTAGATGAAAAGTCAATAGATGGGGCCGATATTGTAGTTGCCGAAGTAAAGGGAATGAGCAATTGGGAGTCTGTAGTGGAAACAATTGAATTTATCGAGAATCATGCAGAAGATACATTCTGGGAATATTTGCAGGGTTTTCAAATGAATGTTTACACGGCAAAGAGAGGATGCAATACCTGTGGAACACATTAAAATAGAAGATATACAACCATTAATATCGGAAAAAGCTAGAGTGGCAATCTTGGATGATGTTGGGCAGGATAAAGCTCCTTTCGTTTCTAAAACGATTGTAAAGGTGGAGCTTTGTCCTGATATAACACATCTGCGTATTTACTTTGACGACATTAATTTTTTCGCTGTCCCGTTGATATCCAATGTGACTAAAAATGAAAATGAGTGGTCAGCTTTTGACGAAAATGCGAGATTACAATATGTAATTAGAAGAGAGAGTGGTCAGGATGTTTAGAAAAATTCAGCTTCCATTACAAACCTTAAACCTCGTTGTAGGATTTATGGTGTGGGTATTAATTTCGTCCCTGCTGCCTTTTATTAAAGAAGATATCGCAATACCGGATGGTCAGCTTGCACTGGTAACAGCTGTTCCAGTTATTTTAGGATCTATTCTTCGCATTCCCCTTGGCTTTTACGCCAATCAGTTCGGGGCCAGGAAAATTTTCCTGATTAGCTTTATATCGCTGTTATTCCCTGTTTATTATATCAGTATTGCGGATTCTCTTGCTGATTTGTTGATTGGAGGGCTATTTCTTGGTATTGGGGGAGCCGTATTCTCTGTTGGAGTAACCTCTTTACCGAAGTACTATCCTAAGGAACGCCATGGCTTTATAAACGGAATTTACGGTGCAGGAAACCTCGGAACGGCTATATCAGCATTTGCAGCACCTGTTGTAGCTACGAAGTTTGGCTGGTCAACAACCGTACAGCTTTATCTTGTGATTTTGGTAGTATTTATCGCAGGTAACTTCCTATTAGGGGATAAAAAGGAACTGAGAGTAAAGACACCGCTTTTAGAACAAATTAAGGGTGTCTACAAAAATGAAAAACTATGGCTGCTAAGCTTATTTTACTTTATAACATTCGGTTCTTTTGTTGCATTTACTATTTATCTGCCAAACTTTCTTGTAGCGAACTTTGGATTGGATAAAGTTGACGCCGGTTTGAGGACAGCAGGCTTTATTGTTCTTGCTACCCTAATGAGACCAATTGGCGGATGGCTTGCAGATCGCTTTCATTCCCTCATTCTGCTCATGTTCGTTTTCGGAGTGTATACGGTTTCAGCGATGATTTTATCCTTTGCTCCATCGATTGGCTGGTACACTTTTGGTTGTTTGAGTATTGCCCTCTGTGCGGGAATGGGAAATGGTGTCATTTTTAAACTGGTGCCCATGTATTTCCAAAAGCAGGCTGGTATTGTGAATGGTATTGTTTCCGCAATGGGCGGTTTGGGAGGTTTTTTTCCGCCATTAATTTTATCCTTGTTATTCAATATCACAGGACATTATGCAATCGGGTTCATGGCATTGTCAGAAGTTGCCCTTGCAAGTTTGATTTTAGTTGTCTGGATGTATTTCCAAGGCAAAATGGGGCTTGCCAAAGAAGTGATTGATCATACAATAGAAGGGATTCTTATTACCGATACCACCGGCAAGATCATTTCAGTAAACCCTTCGTTTTGCAGTATTACGGGTTATCAGGAAAATGAAGTAATAGGGAAGAACCCTAGTATACTTAAGTCAGGCAGACAGCCTCAAACTTTTTATGAGGATTTGTGGAAATCCATTGAGATAAACGGGTTCTGGCAAGGTGAAATCTGGAATAACCGAAAGGATGGACAGCAATATCTACAATGGCTGACCATTAGTTCGATAAAGAATGATGCGGGGGATGTCGTTCAATATGCAGGAATGTTTAGTGACATTTCAAGTCATAAAGTGAAAAAAGCATAAAAAACTATGGGCAGTAAATCATTGAATTCCCAGTCTTGAAGCGGAGTTTTCTACGTACAAGAAGTACTAGTGCTTACTTTCCCACTGGACAAAAAAATCTACGTCAGCTTTTACATCGCTCGACCGAAAGCGTAACTTTTGGGAGGGCATGGCGTATTTAGTCGGGCTGACCGTTAATTTGCGAAAAACGAGTAAGGAGGGTGGGAATGAATACTCAGCCACTCAAAAAAAACATTAGTTCTTATATTATTCAAACTCATGAAGAAGAGATTAAACGAATTGCCATGGAGCTTCATGAAGGTGTGGGACAGTCCCTCTACAGCATTTTTACAGGTATGCAGCTCATTGAAAAGACAATCGAACAGCCTGCCATGAAAAGCTATGCAGGTGATATGAATCAGTTATTGGAAAAGGCAATTCAAGAAATCAGGCTTTTGGCTGTAGAATTGCATCCTCCTACCCTTACAACTCTTGGGCTTATTTCAGCTATAAAAAGCTACTTAAAATTATACACTTCAACCTACGGCCTTGAGGTTGAGCTGGAGAACCATGGTATTGAATCGGAAATCACTGATAGAGAAAGCATTACACTTTTCAGGGTCTGCCAAGAAGCATTGGTGAATATAGCAAGGTATGCAGACACAACGAAGGCATGTATGATATTTAAATGGGAAAAAAGCAGGTTATTGATTTTGATTAAAGATTCAGGGAAAGGGTTTGAGGTTGAGGCCGCTATGAATAAGTTGAGCGGGCTTGCTGCCATGTGTGAAAGAATGCATTTGATCGGCGGAAATTGTACCATTGTTTCGAAAATAGATGACGGGACATCTATAGAGATTTCTCTGCCATTATATTAAAATGCTAAACAAGGGGTTTGCGAATTTTGCAATCCCCATTGTTGTTTCATATTCATTAATAACGATAGAAATACGAACAAAGCTAAGGGGGAGCCGCTTTGATAAAAATTTTGCTTTGCGATGATCACGCCGTTGTAAGAATGGGCTTAAAGATGCTATTAAACAATCATGCGGATATGGAAGTGATAGGGGAAGCTTCAGAGGGGAACGAGGGAATACAGCGAGCACTAGAGCTTCAGCCTAATGTGGTAGTCATGGATTTAAGCATGCCTCATGGGAAAGATGGCTTATCGGCGACTTCCGAACTAAAAAAACTAATGCCTGAGGTAGCCATATTAATACTTACCATGCATGATGATGATGAATATTTGTTCAGAACTATTCAAGCGGGTGCTTCAGGCTGTATTTTAAAAAGTGCACCACATGAAGAATTATTGGTAGCCATCCGATCTTTAGCGAACGGAAATGCGTACCTTCATCCATCTGCAACAAAAAGGGTAATGGAAGAATACTTAGGCAGTGTGAAGCAGGGGGCAGCTGATTCTTTCAATCTGTTGTCTGACCGGGAAAAAGAGGTACTGACCTTGATAGCGAAAGGGTTTTCAAACAAAGAGATTGCCGGACAGCTTGTCATAAGCGTGAAAACTGTTGAAAGCCATAAAGGAAACCTAATGGAAAAGCTCAAAATGAAAACAAGGCATGAACTTGTTGCATTCGCTTTAAAAAAGGGGTTATTAGGGTATGGAATTTAGCGGGGGCAGTAAATCGAAAGAGGAACAACCGTTTAAAGAAGCGTGTGAACATGCATTAGAAGAAATGAACTGTGACTTTGTAGGCCTTGCCTTACAAAACAGTAAAGGTCCTGACATAAGCTGGCATTATGCCGCCGGAAACAGAAATGATAAATACAAAAGGATAACTGTTCGATATGGAAAAGGAATAGCAGGTAAGGTCATATCAACGGGGAGGCCGATGAAAATCGAGGGTTTTCCAAATAATATTCACGGCAAAGCCTTAGAGTATCCCATCATGCTTGCGGAAAATCTCAATTGCGCTTTCGCAGTTCCCATTCATTTTAAAGGTGTTCCTAAAGGGGTATTATTAGTAGGTAAACGAACAGATCAGCCTATTTCTGAAAGTGATCAGCATACGATCCTTGATGCAGCGAAAAAATTGGAAAAGGAAATGAACAGCTCGATTTAACATGGCAACAAGGAGGATTATGTATGGACTTGAATAAACATTTGGAAATGAAAAAAGGGATTTCTCCTGGATCTAGCGATGCGACAATCCTTGTCAATGAATCAGGAGTCATCTCTTTTGCAGATCAACAAGTATATGAAAACTTTGGTTATGAACATCATGAATTGAATGGGGAAAAGCTCCTGAATCTTATACCAGGGGTAAACCTTCAGTCAAGTGGGGAAGGGGAAATTATCCACCATTTTGGAATTCACCGGGATGGTCATGCTTTTTCGCTTTTTTTCAGGGTGAACTCCTTTCAGCTTGCGAAAGAGCTCTATTATTTAATCGTGGTCCATAAAGTGAAAGACCAATCACGGATTAACCAGCAGCAAACCTATCCGATAAATGAGCTGGTTGATTTAATTTACGCACTTGATGAATCAACGATTGTTGCATTTACCGATGAAAAAGGCAAGATAATATACTTGAATAAGAAATTTTGTGAGGTATCCAAGTATTCAGCAGCAGAGCTCATTGGGAAGGACCACCGAATTATCAATTCAGGTTTTCATTCAAAGGGATTTATGCAAAATCTTTGGCGAACAATTTCATCAGGAAGTGTATGGCGGGGTGAAATTAAGAACAAAGCGAAGGATGGAACCTATTATTGGGTGGATACCACAATTGTCCCTTTCTTAAATGAAGACGGGAACCCTTATAAATACTTGGCAATCCGGAAGGAAATAACCGAATATAAACGAGTTTTAGAGGAATTAGGAAAATCCGTTAATAAAATGGCCGATTTTCAATTTGCTTTGGATTCTTCCTCAATTGTGGCAATAACCGATCAAAGAGGGACGATCAAATATGTCAATGATCAATTTTGCCGGATCTCAAAGTTTTCAAAAGAAGAGCTGATCGGACAGGATCATCGAATTATTAACTCGGGCTTTCATTCGAGAGAGTTTTTCAACAATCTTTGGAAAACAATATCAGCAGGGGAAGTATGGAAAGGCGAGATTAAAAATAAGTCCAAAGATAGTACTTATTATTGGGTGGATACGACAATCGTTCCATTTCTTGATGAGTTCAATAAACCTTACCAATATTTGGCGATTCGTCATGAAGTGACCCAGCGTAAGCTTGCGGAAGAAGAGATTCAGAAAATTACCGGGAAAATCATTGATGTGCAGGAAGAAGAAAGAAAACGCATTTCCCGAGAGCTTCATGATGATATCGGTCAAAACTTATACAGCCACCTCATAACGATTAACAGACTGCAGACAGAAATGGATCATCCCCTGTTAGATCAGATGCAGGATGAAACGACCGAGATAATCGAAGCACTCCGGCATCTATCCTGGGAATTAAGGCCATCCGTACTTGATGATCTTGGTCTGTTCCCTGCGATTCGCTCTTTATTGGTGCAATTTTCAGAGCATCATCATATCAAGGTCCATTTTGACTGCTATTTGAATTACCGTCTGAATACAAACAAAGAAATTACCATTTACCGTATTATTCAAGAAGCATTAACAAATATTCGGAAATATGCTCATACCGAAGATGCTACAGTGACGATCCGGGAAATAGAGGAAGAAGTTCATGTGGAAATAGAGGATAAAGGAAAGGGCTTTAATATAGAAAAAGTTACCCGTGGAGTAGGCTTATTCAGTATGGAGGAAAGAGCCAGAGCTTCCGGCGGAAACCTTATCCTTCATTCTGGTGAAGGGAAAGGGACAAAAGTAATATTGAGAATGCCTTTGTAGTGAATGGGTTTTCGTAATGTTCAAGATACTTAATCTTCTGGCTTCAGCATTTCCCATTAATGCTCTTACTATGAACTTGCAGGATGTTAAAATGATTCGATCACAATGAAAATAAAGCTGGAAAAGCAAACGAGAATACAGTCAGAGAGTTAACGAAAAAACAATGAATACGGTTATATTGATTACATCCTTTCCTCCATGTTTTATAATAGAATGATAGTTAAGGAAAACATGTATCATGAAAGGAGACAATGTATGCAGGCACATAACAAGACCGTCGTGAAATCCATGCAAATCCTAACCCTTTTCATAAATCATCCGAAACTGACTTTTAATGAAATGATGGAACTTTCCAATTTGCCGAAAACGTCGTTACACCGTATGGCTGGATCATTGGAGGAAATGGGGTTTTTAACAAAGGACGATGATGGCCATTATTCACTTGGACTGATATTCCTGCAGTTTGGCCAACTGGTAGGGGAGCGTTTGGATATCAGGTCAATCGCCTATCCCATCATGAAAGACCTTCGGGATGATGTTGAAGAAGCAGTGAATTTAATTGTGAGGGATAAGGATGAAGCGATGTATATTGAAAAGGTGGATACCCTGCATCCTGTTCGCCTTTATACATCCATTGGTAGACGTTCGCCATTGTACGCTGGCGATTCTCGAATCATCCTAGCGTATTTGCCGGAAGAAGAGCGGGAAAATTATTTGGGAAGCGTTCAATTAAAACCAATCGCCATTGGAACGATAACGGATAAAACTAAACTCCGTCATGCTTTGAATGAAGCGAGATTGGATGGTTACACGATAACTTCATCAGAACTTGAGGATTATACAAAAGCGGTGAGTGCACCGATACTCAATGGTAAAGGTCAAATAGTGGCTGGTATTAGTGTGGCTGGGATTGAAGCAAGATTTCAGGAAGAGCGCTTGCCTGAATTGATTGACAAAGTAACGAAAGCCGCCAAGGCCATTTCCGTGAAACTGGGTTCTCAAACACATTAATAATGAAAATGGAAAAATGATGTCATTTTCGGAATATATATTCCTGAAATAAGATAATGTACATAAGATAGTGGATTCTATATGTAGGAAGCTGAGCCACCGCTTATGGTGGTTTTTTGTCATATTGGCATGCAAAACTATCTGGCCAGGACGAAAAAGGTGAACCATTCGGGGTTCACCTTTTCTAATATAATAAGACTTATACGCAAGATTGTTGGTTAGCCATTAAATATGCACAAAGTCAGATTGATTTATATTTCTCGGCACCCCGATGTCAGCCATTGTAAGTAAACCTGGTTTACGGAGGGCATCGATTTGCTTAGCGGTATTGATAATCATCGCAGCGGTTGCGGTATCTCCAAAAATTCCGTTGGGAACAATCAACCTTTGGGTTTCGTTCCCATCAATAACGATTTCATCTTCTTGTTTAATACCTGCAGACATCGTTAAATCCAAGGAAATTACCTTTCCGTCCACTGTCTTGCCCGTGGAGATTTGATGAAGCCCATTAACATCCCCTGGTTTTATAGTAGTTAGCGGAACGGTCATATTTTCGATTGCAATCGTTGGTTCAATGGTATTGATAACACTTGAAAGTTCCCAATTCAGCCCATAAGCGATTAACCTAACAGACTCCTCAAGACCCACATGCCCAATTTTATTCCGTTCAGCTAAAAATTCAAACTCTTCTCTAGTCATCCCGATTCCGACCTTTTTTTGTAAGGGGAGGCGCCTTTTCGAAACATCAACTTTACGATTGACCTTGATTTGGTTAACCGTGGTCAATACTGTTGTAAAAGAAATGGCCATAGTGTCCATGATGTAACCTGGATTGATTCCGGTCCCAATGACACTAAGCCCTTTTGCTTTGGCATAATCATCTATTTCCTTTGAAAGTTGAGGGTAGCGATGCCAAGGGAAAGAAAGCTGTTCACAAGTGGAAACCACTGAAAAGCCGTGATCTAGAAGCTCTTTGATCTGGGGCCAAACTTGTTGTGCGTTGGAACCGGTTGCATGTAATGCGATAGGGTAGTCTGCTTCAGTATTTACATCCTGTATATGGGAGACTACAAACTTGTTCGTTTCCTTTTCATTGATTAGTAAGCCAATATCCTTTCCTGCCTTTTCGGGATCAATATCGACAACACCGATAATCGATTTAGGATTCGTTTGATAAGCACTGCGTAGAATTTCAATTCCGATGGGACCCAGCCCGAATACTGCGAATTCAGAAAATTGCATAGTCATTCATCTCTCATCCTTTCAAATAACTTATAACAAAATGCTAACATTGAGTGATAAATAATAAAAATAGTTAATTTTTATATATTTATAAAGAATCGTTATAAAAGGAAATACGGCAATGTATGAGGTGATATATTGGAGAATCATACTTCAACTTTGGGGTCACCCATCGCAGGTGTTGTGGAATTGCGGTTGACGAAACATATGCTTTATTCACCTCAAGCGGCAGCATATATTGGGGTGTTGGACAGGAATCCAAGGTTATCTCCTTTGGAGAAACCGCCATACTGTTCCCGGTTAAAACCTTTTACTTGAACGGACACTAGACTAAGTAGATCTTCAGTCCGCAGCATCCCCGGATTTTGGACATGATGGACATTTTCTCGCTTCGGTTAATGAAGTGTCAAAAAAATTATTGAGTTGCATTACCTAAGGCTCGATTAAGGTGTTGTTTCGGCTTGTTTCATCGAAACAACACCTTATTTAGTTTTGTATATAAAACTACTTTTTCTGTTGAAAAAATATTAATCTGAATATTATTGACTATTAAGAAAATTCAATATAACATTAAATATCGGTAACATTGTTTTTTATATGAAACAGAAGTTGCTGCTATTTTTTGAAAGGGGGAGTTGGTGAAGTTTGATGGAATGATAGTCATTTTCTTTATTGAAAATCATGAAAGCGCATTCAAATGAGCCTATAATAAGGGGGAAATAACATGTTACAAGGTCAAAAAAGATGGTTGTACATTGCGATTCCTATTTTTTTCTTCTGGTTTTTCGGCCAGATTGATAAAGTAGGTATCTCTGTTATCCAAACCGATCCGGGATTTTTAAGTGATCTTGGTTTAACTGGCCCGGATAAAAATGCAAAAATTGGCTTGATCTCCTTTATATTCATGATTTCATACTCCTGTTCCAACATTTTTTGGGGAGTTATTATCGACAAGTTAGGGGCACGGAAAACAGCAGTTTTAGGTTTACTGGTATGGACAGCGACAATGGTCATGGGAGGGCTGTCCACTTCATACGAAATGTTTTTAATTAGTAGAGTCATCCTCGGAATTGGGGAAGGTATGATGATCCCGATATCGGGTAAATTCATTTCGAATTGGTTTAATAAACGAGAGCTTGGCAGGGCACAGTCATTCTGGATTACTGGAAACTACCTTGGCCCGGCAGTGGGTACCGTTATGCTCATTCTAATTATTTCAACGTTTCATTGGCAGGCCGCGTTCTTTGCTCTCGCCGCCTTTAACTTGTTTATAAATATTCCAATGTTCCTGTTTTTGACTCGTAATACGCCAGAAGAACATCCACGCATGAGTAAAGAAGAAGTCTCCTATATTCGCCAAAAAGACGAAGCGGATGATGTTCAGTCGAAGCAATTCTTCGCAAAGGATTATCGTTATTGGGTTGTTTGGTTCGGCAATTTGATGTCGTCCTTTCTTTTCTTTGGAATCAGTATTTGGCTGCCTACATATCTCGTTGAAGCCAAAGGCTTTGAAAGGGAAGCAATGACTGGCATTACTTCATTATCGTGGCTATTCGCGCTTGGATTTGTCCTGGCTGGCGGATTTCTGGCGGACAAAACGAAGCGCCCGAGTTTGCTTGCGACCATTCTGTTCATACTAACAGCTGTATTTTTGACAATCGCTGTCATTACACCGAATCCTATTTTTGCCGGCGTTTCCATGGGGCTCGCAATGGGAACTCAGGGTGGAATGTTTCATCTAACCAATTTCTTCATCATCAAATTTTCAACACCTGAAACAGCGGGCCGCGCAGCCGGTTTAATGGGATTCACAAATATTATGGGTGGATTTTCAAGCTATATTATGGGGTGGAGTCGCGATTTGTCCGGCGGTGATTTTGGTCCCTCGATTGCCATGCTGATCGTAGCAGCCACTCTTGGGTTTGTTGCGTACTTGTTTATGATTAAACAAGAAGTTGCCGAATATCACCTAAGTAATACGACAGGAAACAAACTAACTTTATAGAGAGCAAAAAGTTAATATAATACGTTTTTTAGTAGGGTTTCTCAGTAAGAAGGGGCGCTGGATTCTTACTGAGAAACCACAATAAAATCTTGAATACTCATTGACAAGTACATAGGAGTAAGGATAACCACAGATTGATAGAAAACAAGTAATGTTTTCCCGAACGATGGCTTCAGTTTTTTTACAGCTTACATTGACAATAAAGCGATTACATTTTAGAATTGTTTATATAAAAAACACTGTTTTGTATACTAAACAAAATATGATCATTATTAAAAAATATGTGCTCGCTTACAAGACCTTATACTTGAATGGATCTTTGGATAACCATTCATCACGGTTGAAAGATAACAGAAGGGGTGGAGACAATGGGCATGGCCTTAAAAGATAAAGTCGTATTGATTACAGGGGGAGCTTCTGGAATAGGAGAGGCTGTCACACGCCGTTTTATACAAGAAGGAGCAAAAGTGAGTATTATCGGCCGCTCTATAGACACGTTGGCGAAAATGAAAGAAGAATTTGGTGAAAATATCCTTACTTATCAGGGAGATGTAAGCAAATACGAAGACAATGAGCAAGCGGTCCAAGCTACTGTTGAGCAATTCGGAAAGTTAGATGTTTTCGTTGCGAATGCCGGCGTGTTCGATGGATTTGCCAAATTTGCCGATGTGACTCCTGAGGCGCTTTCCGAAGCGTATGATTTCCTTCTCAATATTAACGTAAAAGGCTCTTTTTTCGGGGCTAAAGCCGCTCTTGAAGAACTGAAAAAAACAAATGGCAATATTATTTTTACCGTGTCCGGTGCAAGTTTTTATCCAGATGGCGGCGGTGTATGGTACACAGCGAGCAAACACGCCCAAATTGGATTGATGCGCCAGCTTGCGTTCGAACTATCTCCTTCCATCCGGGTGAATGCGGTAGCCCCAGGTGGGACATTGACAGCACTCACGGTGATTCCACCGCTGCGTCCATTTGTGAAAATCGTCGATAATGATACGAAAGCAAGCAGCATTAAAAAACGGAATATTCTTCAACTTGCCCAGATGCCGGAAGATCACGTTGCGGCGTATGTGCTGTTAGCTTCTGACGAATCACGTGCGATCACCGGTGAAATCATTTCAAGCGACGGCGGATTGTCAGTGCGAGGACTTGGCTAAGCTGGCACAGTTTTTGAATACTGTTTTAGTTAAGTTGAAAGACGGGAACGGAAGTCGATTTTCCTGCTTATCTTCAAGAAAAAGGAAGCACTTTTTTTATCAGATCAAAACGAAAGCTATTTCCAGGCGAAATATTATTTTAGTAAATCATTTGCTATTTTAAGGTAATATATTTCAAGTTATTACAGCTTTCCTAAACTGTATTGTTCAAAGTTATGCCCGAAAAAATAAGGGGGACTGATATTATGCCATACGTAAAAGTAGAAGATTTAAGTATACATTATGAATTAGAAGGTAATGGAGAACCTTTAGTATTATTACATGGTATGAGCAATAATTCACAGTCATGGAAGGAACAGATCCAGGAATTAAAGGAGCATTATACAGTAATTGCATGGGATGCCCCGGGTTATGGGAAAAGTTCAGATCCAGCTGAAGAATTTAGAAATTTTAAAGAGTTTGCGCGTATTCTGAACGGCATGATGGATCAGCTAAAGTTGGAAAAAATCCATCTGCTCGGCCATTCAATGGGAGCGGCAATTGCGATAGAGTACTGTTGCCTGTACCCTGAAAAGATTAATAAACTAATATTAGCCGATTCGACAAGAGGGGCTGCTGCTCTAACCCCAGAAGAGAACGAGATGAAATTGAAAAATCGATTATTTTCAATTGAAAACCTTTCTACAGAGGAGATAGCGGAAAAGAGGATACAAGCACTGCTATCCCCCCATGCTTCAGAAAAAGTCCATACACGAGTAAAAGAGATTATGACACAGATAAGACCAGCAGGGTATCGTTCGGTAGCATATTCACTTTATCATCTAAATCAAATGAAATCGTTATCTCATATAGATGTTCCTGTTCTTGTAATTTGTGGTGAGTTGGATACTGTAACTCCTATAAAGGAGTCGGAAGCAATTCATGAAGAGTTAATAGACTCCCGGATAGTGATAATTCCAGAAGGCGGTCATCTGTGTTACCAGGAAAATCCTGAAAAGTTTAATTCAAGCATTTTGGGATTTTTGAACGATATTGAGTAGGGTAAAAACGAATTCGATTGCTTAAGGCTTCTATATATGCCTTAGTAAAAAACAGGGTTTAGATTATAGAGAGGAATGGATAGTAAAAATGGCTAATTATACAATCGTGGATAAAGAAACTTGTATTGCTTGCGGAGCTTGTGGTGCTTCAGCTCCGGATATTTATGATTACGATGAAGAAGGTATTGCGTTTGTTATATTGGATAATAATGTTGGGGCAACGATTATACCAGAAGAACTCGAGGAAGATATGATAGATGCTTCAGAAGGATGTCCAACCGATTCTATAAAAGTGGCTCAAGTATCCTTTGATGGTAACCCTAATAAATTTGAATAATATTTATAGATATAATCAATGAGGGCGTTTGTACTGATTATAGATTTATAGATTTTAAAACTAGGGAAATTGACGTCACTAGTTTGTCTTTTGAAAGGGTGGGTATTTTCCAATGTTATCCATAATTATTATAAGGTGAAAAGAAAGAATTACTTGTGGAAACATTACAAGTCAATCCCTTACAACCTGTAAATCACGTTCAGTATGAACAACCAACCTAGAAAAACAAGGAGTGATTACATTGACAGAAGATAAGAAGGTATATGACATAACAATTATTGGCGGCGGCCCAGTTGGCTTGTTTACGGCGTTCTATGGCGGAATGAGGCAAGCAAAGGTAAAAATCCTTGAAAGTCTTCCTCAATTGGGAGGACAGCTCTCGGCTCTTTATCCCGAAAAATTCATTTATGATATAGCTGGATTTCCAAAAGTAAGGGCACAGGAATTGATAGAGAATTTAAAAGAACAAATGAAAGTATTCGAACCAACAATTTGTCTTGAAGAAGCAGTTGAACAGATGGAAAAGCAAGAAGACGGAACATTTAAGATCACCACAAACCTTGATACTCATTTTTCTAAATCAGTTATCATTACTGCTGGAAATGGAGCCTTTCAACCCCGTAAACTGGAATTGGAAGATTCAGCACAGTTCGAAAATAAGAATTTGCATTATTTCGTGAATGATATGAACCGATTTAAAGGAAGAAAAGTGGCGATTCTAGGCGGTGGGGATTCTGCTGTTGATTGGGCCCTTATGTTAGAGCCGATTGCAGAAAAGGTAACATTGATACACAGAAGAGATAAATTCCGTGCCCATGAACATAGTGTAGAAAAATTAGTGAATTCCTCTGTTGAGGTCAAAACACCTTATATTCCCTCCGAACTGGTTGGAGCAGATCAAATTACTCAAATTGTTTTAGAACATACTAAGACTCAACAAAAAGAAGTGGTTGACGTAGATGATTTAATTATTAATTACGGCTTTGTCTCTTCTCTTGGAGCGATTAAAGAATGGGGTTTAAACATCAATAAAAATGCAATTATCGTTAATTCCAAACAAGAAACAAACATTTCAGGCATTTACGCGGCCGGGGATATTTGTACGTATGATGGAAAGGTTAAATTAATTGCTTCCGGATTTGGTGAAGGCCCTACGGCAGTTAATAATGCCAAAGCCTATATTGATCCCATGGCGAAAGTTCAGCCGTTGCATAGTACTTCCTTATTCGGTTGATATATTTGGCAATAAGACTATTCTAAAGAAATGCACGTAGCGAGACGCCAAAATAAAGAGTGATGGATAGGGGTCTCGATAGTCCTGATTTTTAATGGAGATGAAACTTAAAGTAGATATCGAGGCTTTACAGGTTTTGTTGCCTAATGAACTCCCTCAGTTTAATAGATAATGCTCACGAATACTCGCTTATTCGCAGGATTTCAA